>NZ_JACJLC010000230.1 GCF_016901955.1 Pseudoflavonifractor phocaeensis | reverse complement strand
AATCACCATACTCATTTGACCGCTTTGCCGTCCCATCATGCTCCATTCCTCCCTTATTTCAATTATACCATGGGAATGGGGTATTTGGGACTTTTGTCAACAGGTCCAATTCTTGACACAACCTATAGAAAACAGGAGGAACTTTGATACACTCGTCATATAAGCACCTTTACAGTATTCCATATAGTCACGCCTTTCCCATATAAAAATATGCCGTACCTGAGTTGGTCAGGTACGGCATGACTCTTTTTGACACAAAATTGTACCTTCCACGCATGGCAAGGATTTTAATGTCAGTAAGCGCTCAACGACCACCCACCTTCCGTATCCCTCGAAAATGTGAGACAATATCCCAAAACTTAAAAAGCTGACAGTCAGTTTTTTAAGACTTCACATCAGGAGGAAGCGGCATGGGAGAGGTATTGGCAGCACGGAACGAGTATCGGGCACAAAACTGGTTTCTTGTGATC
>NZ_JACJLC010000229.1 GCF_016901955.1 Pseudoflavonifractor phocaeensis | reverse complement strand
CCTCGATATGGGCCTTAAATCATTTGCAGTCACCTCCAATGGAGTAGAGTATCCAAACCACAAGTTTCTGACTAAGAGCATCCGTAAACTGGCTCGTCTCCAGCGCCAGCTCTCCCGAAAATCAAAGGGGAGCAAGCGCAGGGAAAAGGTGCGGGTGAAGGTAGCTCGGTTGCAGGAACACATCTCCAATCAGCGGCAGGACACGCTGCATAAGCTATCCACCCAGCTTGTGCGGGACTACGACCTAATTAGCATCGAGGACTTAGCGTCCAAGAACATGGTCAAGAACCACAAAATTGCCCGGTCTATCTCAGACGCAAGCTGGGGCGAGTTCCGGCGGCAGTTAGAGTACAAGGCGGCGTGGTACGGAAAACAGGTAGTCACGGTAGACCGCTTCTTTCCGTCCTCCCAACTGTGCTCCGTTTGTGGCGCTCAGTGGTCCGGCACAAAGGATTTGTCCGTCCGGGAGTGGACTTGCC
>NZ_JACJLC010000228.1 GCF_016901955.1 Pseudoflavonifractor phocaeensis | reverse complement strand
CAAGGCACCAAAGGAAAATGAAACACAGGTGTCTCTAACGCAGCAAGTCGTAATTTGTTAGAATAGGCTTGAGGAAGCAGGCACACTACAGAGCACGTGAAGGTGAGTAGGCTCAACCTTGTGTTGGACTGAATAATTATGTGTGCCGGACGCTCTTTCAAGCACCAATAAATAGGGCTTTGCACCTTGTAACCTTATCTTTGGAGAGACGGACTACTTCAATCTTTCAGTGGGTGTCCAGTCCCTGCCTGTTCCCTCAAATACTGTTTCGAGGGGATGTGTTATGCTTAAAATCGTTTACCGTGTCTGCTGTGGGATGGATGTCCACAAGTCCTTTGTTGTTGCCTGTATCGCTTCCACAAATGAACAGGGAGTAACAAGCTACAAGAGCAAGCGTTTTTCTTCCTTCACCGGAGATTTGCATCGGTGCGCAACGTGGTTGGCTGAGAATGGCTGCCGGGATGTCTGTATGGAGTCCACAG
>NZ_JACJLC010000227.1 GCF_016901955.1 Pseudoflavonifractor phocaeensis | reverse complement strand
CGCAGGTGAGCTTAACTTCCGTGTTCGGGATGGGAACGGGTGGACCCTCACCGCAATCAACACCAACTTACTTTCCTTTGAAAAGAAAAGTAAGCAAAAGAAACTTTCAACAACTTTCTTCTCCTTACCGTTCTTCTCAACGATAAGCACTTAATTTTAGAGGTTCTCTATGGAGCGCCTCGCAGACGCTCCATAGAGACTGGTGCGCCTTCACGGATTCGAACCGGGGACCCACTGATTAAGAGTCAGTTGCTCTACCAGCTGAGCTAAAGGCGCAGGTTTGGTGACCCGTGCGGGAATCGAACCCACGTTTGCGGCGTGAGAGGCCGCCGTCTTAACCGCTTGACCAACGGGCCGTGTACGCGTCGCTATGTTAGCACCCTCAAAACCGAACAATGCAGATTTCCAGCCCAGGCAAGCGCCTGCAATCATCATGTTTAGGTCAAGCCCTCGGCTGATTAGTATCGGTCAGCTACATGCGTTA
>NZ_JACJLC010000226.1 GCF_016901955.1 Pseudoflavonifractor phocaeensis | reverse complement strand
TAGGCCTTGTTTGAAAAATAAAAGTTGCACAATAGAAGCAATAGTATAAAATTAAGAGCATGAAACGATATGAATTAACAAAAGAACAATGGGAACGTGTAAAGCCACTGCTGCCACCGGAAGAAACAGGAAAGCGAGGACGCCCCCGAAAAGACAACCGGATCATACTCAACGGTATGCTGTGGATTGCCCGAAGTGGCGCCCAATGGCGAGAGCTTCCCCAAACCTATGGCCCCTGGCAGTCCGTGTATGCCCGATTTGCCAAATGGCGGGATGACGGCACACTGGAAAGGGTATTTCATGCTCTGTCTGAAGATGCAGACATGGAAAACCTCAGCATAGACTCTACTTGTATCAAGGTACACGAAAGCGCGAACGGTGGGGGAAAAAACGGCAGATAAGGCAGTTGGCCGTACCAGAGGTGGACTCAACACAAAGATCCATGCCATCGTAGACGGCCTGGGCAACCCGGTAGACTTTCTCCTC
>NZ_JACJLC010000225.1 GCF_016901955.1 Pseudoflavonifractor phocaeensis | reverse complement strand
GAGCCGTCCATGCTGGAAGGCCTGCCGTCTGCGCCGCCGAGCGCCGCGCCAATGGTCGGCTCCTTTACCGATGTGCGGACAAACAACTGGTTTGCAGGCGCGGTGGAGTACGTGGTGAATAACGGCCTCTTTTCCGGCGTGTCGGACACCTCGTTCGCGCCCAATGAACCTGTTACCCGCGGTATGCTGGTGACGGTGCTGTGGCGGGCCGCGGGCGAGCCTTCGGCAAGTGCAAGCGCCTTTGCGGACGTACCGGCGGATGCGTGGTACGCCAGGGCGGTGGCATGGGCGAACGCCAACGGCATTGTACAGGGCTATGACGCCTCCACCTTTGCCCCGGACGACCGTATCACCCGCGAGCAGCTTGCCGCCATTTTCCAGCGGTATGCGGGCTTTAAGGGTATGGAAACTTCCGGGCGCGGCGACCTGTCGCAGTTCGGCGACACGGGCGCGCTGTCAAACTGGGCGCAGGAGGGCGTGTCCTGGGCGGTCGGCGC
>NZ_JACJLC010000224.1 GCF_016901955.1 Pseudoflavonifractor phocaeensis | reverse complement strand
GGCTTGAATCCGTATGCCTTCTGCGAGAATTCTAAACACAAACCGTTCTGCCAAAAGCTATGTCTTGGCAGGACGGTTCTTTTTGCCTTATTATGCGGTGTTGCCCTAATTTATTGGAGCTGTTTGACCGCTTTACCGTCTCATCATGCTCCATCCCTCCCGTATTTCAATTATACCATGGAAATGGGCTGTTTAGGATTTTTGTCAACAGGTCCAATTTTTTACACAACCAGATCTGTTAATGACCCGCCGATTTTTCATATCGGTTTCCCGTTTTCATAAACAAGATGCAATTTGACGTCAGAAAAAAGCGAGGGTACGCTGGATCTGTCCAACGCACTCTCGCTTCCAATTTGGGTCAAAATCAGGGGGACAATGTGCCATTTTTCAGGGGGACTGGGTCAATTATTGTTCCCCTCCATTTTATTTTCGTCGTTCGTCCCAGCATTTTGTCACTTCCAAAACACACTCCTTGTACCCCCTTCCTCCCCCTATGAC
>NZ_JACJLC010000223.1 GCF_016901955.1 Pseudoflavonifractor phocaeensis | reverse complement strand
CGCGCGATTCCATAAAAACGGCTCAAAGGGCCGCTTTTATGGAATTCAGCCATTGTCACAATGCGTATTTCCACTGGTGCGTTGAAACGCACCAGTGGAAGGTGCAAGGTTTTTGGACAAAATTGTCCAAAAACCTTGCACTTGAACAAAGCCATTTCGCCTTGAAAGCCTTGGGTTTCAAGGCTTGTGGCTTTGTTCAGTACGCATTATGATAGGAGGACCGATATCTGAGACAAAGGAGACCTTTCTATGCCCGAGCTGCTGCTGCCCGGCAATATCATATCCATGGACGCCCGGGCCGCCGACCGGTTGATGGCCGCCGGGGCGGGGGACGCCGCCCTGCTCTACCTGTGGCTGCTGCGCCACGGGGGGCAGCTCTCCCCCGACGCCGCCCGGAAGGGTTTGAAATGGGACGGCCAGCGGCTGGAGGAGGCCTCCGCCCGGCTGGTGGCACTGGGCCTGTCCGACGGCAAGACCCAGGCCGAGGCCGCCCCCGTCC
>NZ_JACJLC010000222.1 GCF_016901955.1 Pseudoflavonifractor phocaeensis | reverse complement strand
CCCCTATCGTGGAGGAACCAGTGATGAAGCGTTACTGCAACCCGCTGCCCTGCTGGGGGGCCTATCCGGTACCCGTTCCCTCACCTGACGGCCTGGACCGGGTGCTGGAGGAGCTGACCCGGCAGAACCAGCTGCTGTGCGACCTGCTGGGGGCGGTGAACTCCCTCACCGCCGCCACCCTCAGCATCCGGGGCCGCCTGGTGGGAGAGAACGGATCTGTCGAAAAAAATACATAAACGGGGAAACTTTTTGGGCCGCTTCGCCGTCTAAACTTTATCGCGCAAACGCGAGCTATCCTACCAAAGAAAGGCGTGGTGCCTGTGGCCAAACGGCTTCTGAAAAAGGAACACCCCCCACTGACCGCCGGCCAGAGAGCGGCCAAGATCCTGTTTGTCATTCTGGCAGTACTGGCGGTGCTGGTGCTGGCAGTCATCGTCGGCTTCAAGCTGCTGGCCCGGCCTCCGGTGATTCCCCCGGACACCCCGCCCTCCATCTCAGAGG
>NZ_JACJLC010000221.1 GCF_016901955.1 Pseudoflavonifractor phocaeensis | reverse complement strand
ATACCAGTTCTCCGCCGATGACAATAAAGGGGTCGCCGCCGTCCCACACACGTTCCATCAGATTATATACCATTTCGGTGCCGAGGAACGCATTGGCGCCGATATATTCTACACCGGCAGGGATGGTAAAATTGTCTACCTTGCAGTCCTTGAAAGCGCGCTCACCGATGGATTTCAACGTGGAGGGCAGGTTGATTTCCGACAAGCCCGGGGCGCTTGCAAACGCATCATCGCCAATAGTTTCCAGACCTTCCGGCAGTGTAACCTTCTCCAGATTGCCTACAGAATAAGCCGTATTTGGGTAATAGGCAAATCTTTTGATATATTTCACGGTGCCTGGTACAACAACGGATTCCACCGTATTGGTGCCGTCACCCAGAAGATCAAGGTTTCCTATCCCCACCACGGTGTAGCCGTTGATTTGCGAGGGGATCACCAGGTCGGTTTCCGTGCCGTTATAGCCCATGATTTCAATGGTGTCCTCGGTAACAAAGCGGTAGTCGTAGACAACGCTTGGGTCTTCCGCCGCAAATG
>NZ_JACJLC010000023.1 GCF_016901955.1 Pseudoflavonifractor phocaeensis | reverse complement strand
CCCCACCAGGTCGGCCACCCCCTTCTTCAGATCCTCCGGACCCAGGCCGGCGGCCTGGAGCACCTTGGCCGCCACCCCCTGGCCCTCCCGGGCCAGCCCCAGCAACAGGTGCTCGCTCCCCACATAGCCGTGACCCAGCTCAGACGCGCTCTCCTGGGCCAGCCGGAGGGCCGTCTGGGCCCGCTGGGTGAATCGGGTGTCGCTCATGGTCTCACCTCGCCGTTCTCTCCTCCAGGGGAGGAACAGACGCTTGCGCTTTACGGGCTTCATTGGGTTTCTCACGCCCCTTTTCCTTTGTTCTACGGGTATGGGCCCCGCTTCGGGGCGCCCCGTTCAGTTCGGGCGTAAGACTGCCCGCCGCCTCCATGCGGAAGCTGGATGTTTGATCCATGGTATCGCTCCCTTCCCGCCTGGCTCCGTTTCTAGTTTTACCCGCCAGGAAAAAATATACCCATAGTCCAGTAATTTTAGCATTGCATTTTTCAAAAGTTATGATACAATAGCGTTAGCTTTAGAGTTTGGAGGTGGATCCGATGGCCTATGTCATCAGCGATTCTTGCGTGAGCTGTGGCGCTTGCGAGGGTGCTTGCCCCGTGGGTGCTATCTCTCAGGGCGATGACCACTACGTGATCGACGCTGGTTCCTGCATTGATTGCGGTTCTTGCGCCGACACCTGCCCCACGGGTGCTATTTCCCAGGGCTAATTGGTACATCCAATCAAAAAACAGCGGCATACCGATGGTATGCCGCTGTTTTTCCACATATACGCCGTTTTGCCGTTGGAAAGGAAGAATGGACATGCAGCTGAGGGGAAAGGGCCTGCTCCTGGTGGGCCTTACGTTATTTTCCATGTTCTTTGGGGCGGGCAATCTGATCTTCCCACCGGGCATCGCCGCCCAGGCGGGGACTGCCACCTGGGCCGCTTTCCTGGGGCTGTCCATCAGCGCGGTGGGCCTGCCAGTACTGGGCGTGGTGGCCGTGGCCCGCTCCGGCGGTCTGGACAAGCTATGTGGCCGGGTACACCCTCTCTTCTCCCTGGCCTTCACCATTGCCGCCTACCTGGCCATCGGCCCCTGCCTGGCCATCCCCCGCACCGCCACCACCTCCTTTGAGATGGCCCTCCCCCTGCTGCACGGGTTGGAGGTCCCTCAGGCCCTGCTGCGGCTGGTCTACTCCCTGGTGTTCTTCGCCGCCGCCCTGGCCCTGGCTCTCCGGCCGGAAAAGCTGTCCGACCGGCTGGGCAAGATCCTCTGTCCCATCCTGGTTGCCCTCATTGTGGTGACCTTTGTGGGATGTCTGGTCAATCCTCTGGAGGGCTACGGATCCGCCTGCGGTGACTACCTTACTCACCCGGTGGTGAAGGGCTTCCTGGAGGGCTACCAAACCATGGACACCATTGCCGCCCTGGCCTTTGGAATCGTCATCGCCGTGAACATCAGGGCCCGGGGAGTGGAGGAAGAGAGGGCCGTGGTACGAGGCACCATCTGGGCGGGCTTCATCGCCGGGGCCATGCTGCTGGCGGTCTATGCCATGCTGGCCCATGTGGGAGCCCTCTCCGGCGGGGCCGTTCCCAACCCCGCTGACGGAGCCGCCGCCCTCACCAACGTGGTGGGACTGCTCTTCGGCCCCATGGGCAACGCCCTGCTGGCGGGTATCTTCCTCATCGCCTGCTTCAACGTGTGCGTAGGACTCATCAGCTCCTGCGGAGAGTTTTTCCACAGTCTGTTCCCCAGGCTGAGCTACAGGAGCTGGGCGGCCCTCTTCGCCCTGGTGAGCATGGTGATCTCCAACGCTGGCCTGGCCCAGATCATCTCGGTGTCCGCCCCGGTACTGGGTGTGCTCTATCCCATGGCCATCATGCTCATCGCCCTGTCCTTCTTCCAGACCCGGCTGGAGGGACGGCGGCTGGTCTACCCGGTGACCATTCTGTTTACCGGCGTGGCCAGTCTGCTTTACGCCCTGCTGGACGCCGGACTTCCCCTCTCCTTTTTGAACGCAGTTCCCTTGGCCTCCATAGGCCTGGGCTGGGTACTCCCCGCCTTGGCCGGAGTCGTGCTGGGGCTCATCCTCTCCGGCCGCAAAAAATGACCGTTTCCGGGATACCGCCACGGCGGTATCCCGTTTGTTTTTGCTTGCCTTTTGTCCCGCTTGCGGGTATGATAAGATAGTATGAATTTAACTATGAACTGGTGATGCTTTTGAGATCCTTTCTGCGCATACTGCGATGGGTGGCTTTGATCCTGTTGATCCTTACCGCAGCCGTCCTTCTGACGGTGTGGCTTCTGCGCTGGCGGGGCCTGATCCTCTTTTCCCATGAGGCCGCCCCAGAGCAATGGGAGGTCTTTGGGGTGGACGTCTCCTCCTACCAAGGCACGGTGGATTGGCCGGTGCTGGCTGGACAGGGAGTGGATTTTGCCTTTATCAAGGCCACCGAGGGCTCCACCCTCCAGGATAAGGCTTTTGCGGACAACTGGTCGGGAGCCCAGGCTGCCGGGGTACGGCCAGGCGCCTACCATTTTCTCAGCTATGACAGTCCCGGAGAGACCCAGGCGGAGAATTTCATTTCCATGGTTCCGGTCACCGACGGCGCCATGCCGCCGGTGGTGGATATTGAGTTCTACGGGCCCTACCTCAAAACACCTCCGGACAAGGAGCGGGTTCAGGCCATTCTGGATCCCCTGCTGGCCGCTCTGGAAGCCCACTACGGGGTGAAGCCCATCCTCTACGTGACCTATCGCTCTTTTTACTCCTATCTCAACGAGGCCAAGTACGCCGACTACCCCATCTGGTGCTCCAGCCCCACCGTGTTCCCCCTGGTGCCCCGATGGGACTTCTGGCAGTATTCCCATTCCGCCCAGTTGGATGGCTACCACGGGGCCCAGACCCGCATTGACCTGAATATCTTCCGGGGCAGTCAGGAGGAATTTGAGTCCTTCGGTTTGAGATGATCTGATTGCCCACCACCCATTCCGCCAAGGAGGCTTATATGGATCGTTTTACCTCTCTTATCCAACAACTGAAGCAGACCGTCCCCGGCCTGGAGCTGCGGGAGAACGAACCCATGAAGTCCCACACCACCTTCCGCATCGGCGGCCCCGCCCGGCTCATGGCCCTGCCCAAAAACCGGCAAGAGGCTATCGCCGCTGTCCGAGCGGCCAGAGTCCTGGGTATCGCGCCCTTCTTCCTGGGGAACGGCAGCGACCTGCTGGTGTCCGACCAGGGCTATGACGGCTTTATTCTGAAAACCGCCGGACTGGACGGTCTGGAGAGCACAGAAGGCGGCTTGCGGGCTGAGAGCGGACTCCTGCTGGCCCGTGTGGCCAACGCCGCCTTGGACCTGGGTCTCACCGGCCTGGAGTTCGCCCACGGCATTCCCGGCAGCCTGGGGGGCGGGGTGAGCATGAACGCCGGGGCCTACGGTGGGGAGCTGGTGCAGGTGCTCACCGCGGTCACCTTCCTGGACGGTCAGGGAGACGTTCAAACCCTCCCGGCAAGGGAATGTCAGCTGACCTACCGCCACAGCCTGTTCAGCGACCACCCGGAGTATCTGATCCTTGCGGCTCAGTTCGCCCTGACCCCCGGAGACCAGGGGGTCATCAAGGCCCGTATGGAGGAGCTGATCCAAAAACGGCGGGAAAAGCAGCCCCTGGAGCTGCCCAGCGCCGGCAGCACCTTCAAGCGGCCGGAGGGCCACTTCGCTGCCGCCCTGATCCAGGAATGCGGTCTGAAGGGCGTTGGCATCGGCGGAGCTCAAGTGTCGGAAAAGCACAGCGGCTTTGTGGTCAACCGGGGAGGCGCCACCGCCGACGACGTACGGCGGCTCATGTCCCTGATCCAGGAGACCGTCCTCCGGGAGACCGGAGTGGTTCTTGAGCCCGAAGTGAAGTTTTTGGGATTTTGAGGTGAGTTGCCATGGATTTTATCATCATTTCCGGCCTGTCCGGCGCGGGCAAAAGCAAGGCGGCCTCCTTTCTGGAGGATATCGGCTTTTATGTGGTGGACAATATGCCCGCCCCGCTGATTCCCAGGTTTGCCGAGCTGTGCATGGCCACCCCCGCCCGATATGACCGGGTGGCCCTGGTCACCGACATCCGGGGAGGCCAGACCTTTGACGGCCTGTTCTCCGCCCTGGACGAGCTGCACACCATGGGCTGCGATTACAAGATCCTCTTTGTGGAGGCCAGCGTGGAGACCATCATCAAGCGATATAAGGAGACCCGCCGGGGCCACCCCCTGGCGGCTTCCGCCGACTCCCTCAACGAGGCCGTCCAACTGGAGCGTACCGTCCTCTCCCCCGTTCGCCAGCGGGCAGAGTACATCATTGATACCACCGCCCTGTCAACCGCCAAGCTACGGGGTGAGATGCTGCGGCTCTTCGGCCACAGCGGCGATACGCCGGAGATGACCGTCAATGTCACCTCCTTCGGCTTTAAGTACGGCATCCCCATTGAGGCCGATCTGGTGTTTGACGTGCGTTTTCTCCCCAACCCCTACTACATTGCCGAGCTCCGCCACCAGACCGGCCTGGACGCGGGAGTGTACGACTTTGTGTTCGGCTACCGTCAGACCGCTGACTTCATGAATTATCTGGAAAACCTGATCGGCTTTCTGCTCCCCCTCTATGTTGCCGAGGGCAAGACCGCCCTGGTCATTGCCGTGGGCTGCACCGGCGGCCACCACCGGTCGGTGGCCATCACCCATGCCCTGGCGGAGTTCATCAAGCAGAAGGGCTATCAGGCCGCGGAAAATCACCGGGATATGACCCGGGCGTAAGGGAGGACCAGCCATGTACCAATCCTTTTACGAGCGCCGCTGGGCCAACGGGCCCAAGGTGGTGGCCATCGGCGGAGGCACCGGGCTGTCCACCATGCTGCGTGGCCTGAAAAGCCACACCAAAAACCTTACCGCCATCGTCACCGTGGCCGATGACGGGGGCGGTTCCGGCATACTGCGGCAGGATCTGGGTATGCCCCCGCCGGGGGATATCCGTCACTGTATGGAGGCCCTGGCCAATGCCGAACCGGTGATGCAGCAGCTACTCACCTACCGCTTTCCTCAGGGCTCAGGCAATCTCACCGGTCAATCCTTCGGCAACCTGATCCTGGCCGCCCTCAACGGCATCTCCGGCTCCTTCGACGAGGCGGTGACCCGTATGAGCCAGGTCTTGGCCATCACCGGCCGGGTGCTGCCGGTGACCACCGCCGATGTGGTGCTGGAGGCTACCTTTGAAAACGGCACCAGGGTCCAGGGAGAGTCCAAGATCTGCGACTTCAAAAAGGCTCAGGACTGCCGTATCGAATCCGTCCGTCTGCTGCCCGAGCACCCCTCCGCCCTGCCTGAGGCTGTCAAGGCCATTCAGGAAGCCGATCTTATCCTGCTGGGCCCCGGCTCCCTGTACACCAGCGTCATCCCCAACCTGCTGGTGGACGGCATCGCCCAGGCGGTCTGCGCCGCCCGCTGCACTAAGATCTATATCTGCAACATCATGACTCAGGACGGAGAAACCGAGGGCATGACCGCCTCTGACCACGTAAAGGCCCTGCTGCGCCACTCTGGTCCCGGCCTGGTGGATATCTGCCTATGCAATTCCGCCCCGGTGCGCCCGGGTCTGGTGGCCCGGTACAAGGCGGAGGACGCTGTCCCTATTGTGGTGGACAAGGACGCCATTGAGGCCCTGGGGGTGGAGCTGATCACCAGGCCCCTGGCCTCTGAGACTCTGGACTATGCCCGCCATTCCTTTGCCCGGCTTGCCGCCGCAGTGATGGATATCTACGAGGAACGGGCCAACACCCGGGTGCTGTAAGGAGGCCGGCCATGTCATTTTCCTCCCAGGTCAAGAGTGAGCTCTGCCGCGTCCCCCTGAACCGGACCTGCTGCGCCCAGGCGGAGGCCTACGGAGTGCTCCTGTTCTGCTCCCTGTCCACTCCCGCCCAGGTGCGGATCACTACCGAGTCTCCGGAATTTGCCGGCCGCCTGCCCACCCTGTTTCAGAAAGCCTTCCAGACGCGCTTTGACCGTCTGCCCGCTGCGGGGGCGGGAAAGCGCGTCTTTTCCATCACCCAGCCGGATAAGCTGTCCACCCTGTGGGCGGTTTTTGGCCACGACCCGTCGGAGGCCCTGGCCCACCACATTAACTTTGCCGTGCTGGAGGAGCCGCATTGCCGCTCCGCCTTCCTCCGCGGGGCTTTTCTGGCGGGTGGCTCAGTCACCGACCCGGCCAAACGTTACCACCTGGAGCTGTCCACCTCCCACCTGTCGGTGAGCCGGGAGCTCCACGCCCTGCTGCTGGAAATGGGATTCTCCCCCAAGGAGAGCCGCCGCAAGGCCAACGCCATCACCTACTTCAAGCAGAGCAACGCCATTGAGGACGTGCTTACCGCTATGGGGGCCCCTTTGTCCGCCATGGCCCTGATGAACGCCAAGGCGGAGAAGGACCTGCGCGGGAGTATCAACCGCCGTGTCAACTGCGACGCCGCCAACCTGGACAAGGCGGTGGACGCCGCCCAGGGCCAAATGGAAGCCATTTACACCCTGGAGGCGCGCGGAATGCTGGAGGGCCTGCCGGACAAACTCAAGGAGGCAGTGGATCTGCGGATGGCCCACCCGGAGCTCACCCTGTCCCAACTGGCCGAGCTGTGTGACCCTCCTGTGTCCAAATCCGCCTTCAACCACCGGCTGCGCAAGCTGATGATGCTGGCAAAGAGATAATCTTGTATTTTTGAGAGGATGTGCTGTCATGAAAGTAGACCGCAAATGGCTGACCATCCCCGCGGTGCTGTGGGGGATCTGGGCCCTGGCGGGCCTGGCCATTCTTTTTATCCCCACGCCCCCCGCCTGGTTCTTCCCCGTCTTTCTGGTTGGGCTGATCCCGGTGGCCTTTCTGACCATACTCTGTCTCAGCCGGCTGCGCTGCCCCCACTGCGGGGCCAGCCTGTTCAGCCTGACCAAGCGCACCCTGGAGACCCGGAGCGACCGCACCTGCTGCGCCCAATGCGGTAACGAGGTCAAGTTGGACTGAGCCGCCCCTCTTTGCTGCCCGCTCATTTGGAAAGGAGGTTTCCATGCGCCGTTCCTCCCGTCTCTATCTCCTGCTAAGCTGTCTCAGCCTGGCCGCCATGGTAGCCGGAGCGTTCCTTGACGTCGGGCGGCCGGTCGCGCTGGCTCTGGTTTTCGGTGGGCTGGCCTGCCTGCTGCTCTTTCTCATTCTGCTGGGGCTCTCCCTGGCAAAGCGGTGTCCACACTGTGGCTGGCCCATTCCGGCCCGGTTTGGGACCCATACCCAAATCAATATCCGCCGCTGTCCCCGGTGTGGCGCCATTCTGAAAGACCACAGCGCCCGCAACTAAGGAGGTAACCCCATGTCCTTTGTCCACCTGCATGTCCATACCGAATTCTCCCTGCTGGATGGGGCCTGCCGTATCCCCCTGCTGGTCAAACGGGTAAAGGAACTGGGCCAGCCCGCCGTGGCCATCACCGACCACGGGGTTATGTACGGGGTGGTGGACTTCTACAAGGCCTGCAAGGCAGAGGGGATCAAGCCCATTATCGGCTGCGAGGTATACGTGGCCCCCCGGGGCCGTACCGACCGGGTCCATGAGCTTGACGCCGGAGCTTACCACCTGATCCTCCTGTGCCGCAACGAGGAGGGCTACCGTAACCTCTGCTATCTGGACTCCTGCGCTTTTACCGAAGGCTTCTACAACCGCCCCCGCATCGACAAGGAGCTGCTGCGGCAGCACGCCGGGGGGCTCATCGCCCTGTCGGCCTGCCAGTCCGGGGAGGTGCCCCGACGCATTCTGGCGGGAGATTATCAGGGCGCCAAGGCCATCGCCCTGGAAATGCGGGCGCTCTTTGGAGAGGATGGCTACTACCTGGAGCTCCAGGACCACAACCTGCCCAACGACCCGGCCATCAATCAGGGACTCATCCGTATCCACCAGGAGACCGGGATTCCCCTGGTGGTCACCAACGACGCCCACTACCTCCGCCGGGAGGATGCCCGAACCCAGGACATCCTCATGTGCATCCAGATGGGCAAGACGGTGGACGACCCCAATCGACTGAAGATGGAAACCAGCGAGCTCTACATCAAGTCCACCGAGGAAATGGCCGCCCTCTTCCCAGAATGGCCGGAGGCGGTGGAAAACACGCTGAAGATTGCCGATCTGTGCAATATGGACTTTCAGTTCGGCACCTATCATCTGCCGGAATTCAAGCTGCCCGAGGGATACACCGATGGGGATTCCTATTTTCAGATGCTGTGCGAGGAGGGCTACGCCCGCCGGTACCCTGACGATCCAAGCGGTTACCGGGACCGGCTGACCTACGAGATGGGAGTCATCCGGCAGATGGGCTTTGTGGATTATTTCCTCATCGTCTCCGATTTTATTGGGTATGCTAAAAGCCAGGGCATCCCGGTGGGCCCGGGACGCGGCTCGGCGGCGGGCTCCATGGTGGCCTACTGCATGAACATCACCAATGTGGACCCCATGAAGTACTCCCTCTTCTTCGAACGGTTCCTCAACCCGGAGCGGGTTACCATGCCCGACATCGATATCGACTTCTGCATCCGCCGGCGGCAGGAGGTCATAGAGTACGTCCAGGACAAGTACGGCTCCGACCATGTAGCTCAGATCGTCACCTTCGGCACCATGGCCCCCCGGGCCGCCATCCGGGACGTGGGCCGGGCCCTGAACATCCCCTATGCCGAGGTGGATACTGTGGCCAAGCAGGTGCCCACCAGAGGGCCGGACAACAAGCCCATCACCATGGACACCGCGTTGCAGCTGTCCAAGCCGCTGCGGGACGCCTACGAGGAAAATCCCCAGGTCAAGGGTCTTATCGACACCGCCAGAGCCATCGAGGGGATGCCTCGCCACGCCTCCACCCACGCCGCCGGGGTGGTCATCACCCGCCGGCCGGTGGTGGACTACGTGCCCCTGGCCAAAAACGACGACTCGGTGGTCACCCAGTACGTCATGACCACCCTGGAGGAGCTGGGCCTGCTCAAAATGGACTTTCTTGGTCTGCGCAACCTGACCGTGCTGGAGGACACCATCGCGCTGGTGCGGAAGACCCGGCCCGACTTTTCCCTGGCGGATATTCCCGACGATGACCGCTCGGTCTTTCAGATGCTGTCCGACGGCAAAACCTCCGGAGTGTTCCAGATGGAGTCCACCGGCATGACCGGTGTGTGTGTGGGACTCAAACCCCACAGCCTGGAGGATATCACCGCCATCATCGCCCTCTACCGTCCCGGCCCCATGGTATCCATTCCCCGGTTCATCGCCTGCAAGCACAACCCCGGCCAGGTGAAGTACAAGCACCCCACCCTGGAGCCCATCTTGTCGGTGACTTACGGCTGTATCGTTTATCAGGAGCAGGTCATTGAGATCTTCCGCCAGCTGGCGGGATACACCATGGGACAGGCCGACATGGTGCGCCGGGCCATCTCCAAAAAAAAGCGGGCCCAGATCGAAAAGGAGCGCCACACCTTCGTCCACGGTGATCCTGACCGGAACATTGCCGGGTGTACCGCCAACGGCATCCCTCAGCAGACCGCCGAGGATATTTATGACGAGATCGAGGCCTTTGCCGAATACGCCTTCAACAAGGCCCACGCGGTAAGCTACGCCGTGGTGGCCTATCAGACCGCCTGGTTCAAATGCCACTACACCAAGGAATACATGGCTGCTCTCCTTACCTCGGTGCTGGACTCCAGCGAAAAGGTAGCCGAGTATATCGCCGAATGCAAGGAATGCGGCATCCCCCCTCTGCCTCCCGATATCAACGAGTCGGAAGCTGATTTTACCGTATCCGGTCAAAATATCCGTTTCGGCCTGGCGGCGGTCAAGGGGGTAGGCCGGGGCTTTATCAACGACGTGCTGAAAGAGCGGCGGAAGGCTCCCTTCCACTCCTTCCCTGACTTCTGCCAGCGGATGTTCGACGCCGATCTGAACAAAAGGGTACTGGAAAGCCTCATCAAATGCGGCGCCTTTGACAGCATGGGCATCCCCCGCTCCCAGCTGCTGGACGCCTATGAGTCCCTGGTGGACACCATTGCCCAGAATAAGCGAAAAAATTTGGATGGACAGTTTGACCTCTTCGGCGGCGGTGGGGACGAGCCCCAGTCCGCCCCCCAGCTCAACCTGAAAAACATCCCGGAATTTTCCCGGCGGGAACTGATGAGCATGGAAAAGGCGACCACCGGGCTCTATCTGTCGGGACACCCCATGGACGAGTACCGGGAGCTGGTGAAGCAGCTGAAGGCCGTCTCCATTGGGGCCATTATCGCTGACTTTGATCAGGATAACGGACCCACCACCTTCCGGGATGAGCAGCGGGTGACCATCGCCGGTGTGGTGTCCGCTTCCCGCACCCGCACCACCCGAAACAACACTCTGATGGCCTATGTCACGCTGGAGGACGATACCGGCTCCATGGAGCTGCTGGTATTTTCCAAGGCTCTGGGGGAGAGCGGCCCCTATCTGAAAGAAAATGTGCCTCTGCTGGCCGAGGGCCGCATTTCGGTCCGGGATGAAAAAGCCCCCCAGCTCATGTGCGACCGCATCCGACCTCTGGACCACATCAACAGCGATGCTCCTCCTCCGGCGGAGCGGGCGCAAAGCAGGCGGCTTTATATCCGCATACCCAGTGTGGATGATCCCCGATGGGCCCGAATCCGGCTGGTGCTCACCATGTTTCCCGGTAGGGAGCAGCTGAAGGTGCGCTGCGCCGACACCGGCAAGCTGTTGGCCGCTCCCTGCCTGATTCATCCCGCCCTGGTGGCCGAACTGGAGGAGCTGCTGGGTCAGGAAAATGTAGTGGTCAAGTAACCCTTTCGCCAAAAGGAGGCCCCCTTGAACGTCAAAAAGCTAACCTCATGCCTCTTTCAGCGGACGGTCATTGTCTCCCTGCTGATCCTGCTGCAATTGCTGGTGCTGCTGGTACCCACGGTTTGGATCTCCAGCTATTATGTCTATGTCTACTGGATCTGCGTGCTCCTGTCCGCTCTGGCAGTGCTGATCATCGTCAGCCGTCAGACCGATCCGGGCTACAAGATCGCCTGGATCATCCCCATCCTGCTCTTCCCCATGTTCGGCTGGCTGCTCTATCTGCTGTGCGGCGGCAACCGCCTGTCCCCCCGTCAACAGCGGAAGATGGCAGGTATGGACCGCACTATGCTGGAACAGCTGGAAGAGGACAATAAAGCGGAGCAGCTGGCCTCACTGGGAGCGGACGAGGTCACCCTGGCCCGCTACCTGGAGCACTGTGCCCGCTGCCCGGCGTACACCAACACCTGGACCCGGTATTTTCCCCTGGGAGATACCCTCTATCCTGTTCTCCTGGAGGAGCTGCGCAAGGCGGAACGATACATTTTCCTGGAGTACTTCATCATTGCCCCCGGCCGGTTCTGGGACAGCGTGGTGGATATTTTGAAGGAGAAGCACGCCGCCGGGGTGGATGTTCGGGTGATTTATGACGACGTAGGCTCCTTGGCAACCCTGCCAGCTTACTTTTCCACCCAATTTGAGGAAGAAACCGGCATCCCCTGCTGCTGCTTCAATCCCTTCCGCCCAGTGATTTCCATCCGCATGAACAACCGGGATCACCGTAAATTCTGTATCATCGACGGACATACCGCCTTCACCGGCGGCATCAATCTGGCCGACGAGTATATCAACCAGAAAATCCGCTTCGGCCACTGGAAAGACAGCGCCATCCTGGTGAAGGGGGAGGCGGCCTGGAGCATGACGGTTATGTTCCTCACCATGTGGGAGTATATCCGGGAGGTAAAGGAGGATTACCACGCCTTCCGGCCAGCCTCCCTGCCGCTGGAGGCCCGGCTGGGGAAGGACTGCTTTGTCCAGCCCTATACTGACAACCCGCTGGATAATGAACCTGTGGGAGAGTCGGTTTATCTCCATCTGATTGCCCGGGCCAGGAAGTATATCTACTTTATGACGCCTTACCTGGTGGTAAGCAGCGCAGTAAATACGGCTCTATGCAACGCCGCCAAATCGGGGGTAGACGTGCGCATCATGACCCCCCATATTCCGGACAAGCGCACCGTTTTTGAGCTTACCCGAGCCCACTATCAGCCCCTGCTGGAGGCTGGGGTCACCATTCTGGAGTACACTCCCGGCTTTGTCCACGCAAAAAATGTGGTGGCTGACGACAAGTACGGAGTGGTGGGTACCATCAATATGGACTACCGCAGCATGTTCCTTCACTTTGAGAACGCTGTGCTCCTCTATCGGGACCCCTCTATTCTGGACATCAAGGCCGATTTCCTTGCCACTCAGCTCCAATGCACCCCTATCACCCTGGATCGCTGTCTGGACCGGTCCTGGCCCCGGCGGCTGTTCCGCTCGATCCTCCGGGTATTGGCTCCTCTGGCATGAAAAATTCCCCGGCGCAGCAGCGCCGGGGAATTTTTCATGGATGGATCAGTACAGCAGGTTCTTATCGGTCTGGGGATCAAACAGATGAACCAGCTCAGGACGGAAGGCAAAATTGATCTCGGTGCCGTAGGGGATACCGGCCCGGTGCTCCTCGGGCAGGTCAGTGGTGGGAATGCGCAGCACCACGTCCTTGCCAGCGGCAGTCACATGGAGATAAACCTCGCTGCCCATCATCTCGGACACATCCACCTTGCTGGACACGGTGTGAGGACCGGCCACGGAAGCGAAGGAGATATGCTCGGGACGGATACCGGCCACGATGTCCATCTCACCGGCGCCCTTGTCGGAGAGGATCTTCTGAGCCTTGTCAGCCAGCTCGATAACGGCGTCGGCCACAGCGATCTGATACTTGCCATCCTTCTTGATGAGCTTGCCGTCGAAGAAGTTCATCTGGGGAGAGCCGATGAAGCCGGCCACGAACAGGTTGGCGGGGCGGTCAAACACCTCTTGCGGCGTGCCGATCTGCTGGATGAAGCCGTCCTTCATGATAACGATGCGGTCACCCAGGGTCATGGCCTCGGTCTGGTCGTGGGTCACGTAAATGAAGGTGGTATTGATGCGCTGGCGCAGCTTGATGATTTCCGCGCGCATCTGGTTACGCAGCTTGGCGTCCAGGTTGGACAGAGGTTCGTCCATCAGGAAGACCTGGGGGTCCCGGACGATGGCACGGCCGATGGCTACACGCTGACGCTGGCCGCCGGACAGAGCCTTGGGCTTGCGCTCCAGGTACTGGGTGATGTCCAGAATGGCCGCGGCCTCCCGCACCTTCTTGTCAATCTCCTCCTTGGGTACCTTCCGCAGCTTCAGAGCGAAGGCCATGTTCTCGTACACCGTCATATGGGGATACAGAGCGTAGCTCTGGAACACCATGGCGATATCACGGTCCTTGGGCTCCACATCGTTCACCCGCTTGCCGCCGATGATCAGGTCGCCCTCAGAGATGTCCTCCAGGCCGGCCACCATCCGCAGGGTGGTGGACTTGCCGCAGCCGGAGGGACCTACCAGCACGATGAACTCCTTGTCGGCAATCTCCAGGTTAAAGTCGTGCACAGCGGTCACCTTGTTGTCGTAGATCTTCTTGATGCCTTTCAGAACCACAGTTGCCATATGCGTGAGCCGTAAGGGCAATGCCTCCGCAAATACCCTCTTATCCGGGGAGAGCGAAACTCCCGGGACATTACGACAGGTCTCCACACTGCCGCACCGCCGGCCCGGCGGAATTCCTCCTTTTTTACGACTCCCCCTGCCCTATGGGAATGGAGTAGGGCCGGGAGGCCAGATTTTGGGGGTGCGCTTTCTTCAACCGCGGACCAGCTGGCCGCGGTAGAACACGTCTTTTACGTTCAGATCCTGATCCAGAATGACCAGATTGGCACGCTTGCCAGGCTCCAGACTGCCCACCCGGCTGAAAATACCGATGGCCTGAGCCGGATTAACGGCGGCGGCCTGCACGGCGTCGGCCAGCGGGATGCCGAAGGACACGGCTGTCTTCATGCAGCTCATCAGGTCGGTGACTGAACCGGCCAGAGTACCGTCGGCCAGGGTGGCGTACTTGCCCTTCACCTGTACCGCCTGACCACCCAGGGTGTAGTCCCCGTCGGGCATACCGGCCGCCCGCATGGTATCGGAAATCAGGATCACCCGCTGGGCGCCAAACATCTTGAACACCGCCCGTACCGCCGCGGGGTGGATGTGGACGCCGTCGCAGATCAGCTCCACCCGCACCTGGGGATTGTCCAGGGCGGCCCCCACCACGCCGGGAGCGCGATGGGTAAAGGCGGGCATGGCATTGAACAGATGGGTCACCTGCCGGGCCCCCAGACGGAAGGCCTCCATAGCAGTGTCATAGTCCGCCGTAGTGTGGGCAATGGAAATGGTGACTTCGCTCTCCACAGCCTTGATGAACTCCATGGCTCCGGGCTCCTCAGGAGCCAGGGAAACCAGCTTCACCAGGCCTTGGGAAGCAGCCATCAGCCGGCGGAGCATATCCACGTCGGGAGCATGGAGCCAGTCGCCGTTCTGAGCGCCTTTTTTGGCCATGGAGAGGAAGGGCCCCTCCAGGTTGATGCCGCAGAGGGATGCGCCGGGCTTGTCAGCCTTCTTGTGAGCGGCGGCAGTCTGGCACACCTTGGTGAGCTGATCCTCCAGCAGGGTCATGCCAGCGGGGCAGATCTGGGTCACGCCCCGGGACAGCTGATACTTGGCCATGATTTCCAGACCTTCGGAATCGCCGTCGGAGAAGTCATGGCCCTTGCAGCCGTGGAAATGGACGTCCGTAAGGCCGGGGATCACATAGCAGCCGTTGGCGTCATAGTTTTCTCCGTCGCTGCTGGCGTTGGTAATCAGACGTCCGTCGAAACACAGGTCCTTCTGGACAAAGCCCTCATGCAGGTCAAAGACCTGACCGCCGGTTATCCGCATACGGGCACACCCGCTTCCACCAACTTGCTGAGAGCAGCCTTGTCGCCTACCAAGGTCACGTCGGGATGGAGCTGCAGGATAGAGGCGGGGACATCTGTGGTCACCGGGCCGACAAAGGCGTTGTACACGGCCTCTGCCTTGTCCTCGCCGCTGACCACCATCAGGATCCGCCGGGCATGCATGATGTTCTTGATGCCCATGCTCAGGGCATGGCGGGGCACCTCATCCCGGTTGTCAAAGAAGCGGGTATTGGCGTCGATGGTGCGGTCGGTAAGGGTGACCAGGTGGGTCTCCAGGCCAAAGTCGTCGCCCGGCTCATTGAAGGCAATGTGGCCATTGTGGCCCATGCCCAGCAGCTGCAGGTCGATGCCACCCAAATCCTGGATCAGCTTGTTGTAGGCGGCGCACTCCGCCTCAGGATTCTTGGCCAGGCCGTTGAGCACATGGGTGTTCTCCGGCTTGATATCAATATGGTCGAAGAGATTATCCTGCATGAAGTAGCGATAGCTCTGCTCATGATGGGGGGACAGGCCCACATACTCGTCCAGGTTGACAGACCGCACCTCAGCGAAGGACAGGTCGCCCTTCTTGTACCACTCCACCAACTGCCTGTAAGTGCCCACGGGGGTACCGCCGGTAGCAAGGCCCAGCACGCAGTCGGGCTTGTAAATGACCTGGGCGGAGATGATATTGGCGGCCCGGCGGCTCATGGCCTGATAATCTTCCGATTGATAAATACGCATGATATGTATACTCCTAACTTTTCAAATTGGGGCGGGCGGAAGGCCCGCCCCTGTTTTTGAACCGATCAGCAGTATTTGGCGATGGCGGCGGTGATCATGGCGTAGGACTCATCCACCACAGCGGCATCGCTGTCAATGAGGCCAGGCATAGGCTTGCGGACAGAACCGCACACCACGCCGCTCTTGGCCAGGATGCCCTTCATCACGGCGTACAGGTTGCCGTGGGCGGAGCACATCTTGTAGATAATGCGGCAGATCTCGTTCTGGATCTCCCGGGCAGGCTCCATCTCGCCCTTCTGGAAGTGCTCGTACACCTTCAGGAAAAGCTCGGGCATGACAGCATAGGTACCGCCGATACCGGCACAGGCACCCATGGCCAGACCGGAGATGTACTGCTCGTCGGGTCCGTTGAACACGATGACCCCGGCATCCTTCCACATCTGGATATCCTGGACAGGCATGGAGGAGTTCTTCACACCGATAACCTTGGGGTTTTTCTGCATCTCCGCCAGCAGGGAGGGAGTCAGCGCCACGCCGGCCAGCTGGGGAATGTTGTAGATGATAAAGTCGGTATTGGGAGCAGCAGAGGAGATGTCATTCCAATACTGGGCGATGCCATACTCGGGCAGGTGGAAGTAGATGGGGGGGATGGCAGCAATGGCGTCTACACCCAGGCTTTCAGCGTGGGCAGCCAGCTCCATGCTGTCGGCGGTGTTGTTGCAGGCCACGTGGGCAATGATGACCACCTTGCCCTTGGCCTCCGCCATCACGTTCTCCAGCACCACCTTGCGCTCGGCCACGCTCTGGTAAATGCACTCGCCGGAGGAACCACCCACGTACAGGCCGTTGACGCCCTTGCCGATGAGGTAGCGGGTAAGAGCGCGGACGCCCTCGGGAGAAATGTTGCCCGCCTCGTCATAGCAGGCATAGAAGGCGGGGATCACGCCCTGGTATTTTTTCAGATCGCTCATGTAAAAAACCTTCTCTCAAATGATTGGTAGAGGCATATGGGACATTAGCCCTTGACAGCGCCCATGGCGATGCCCTGGGTAAAGTACTTCTGGAAGGCGATGAACACCACCACAATGGGGATGGCGGCCAGGGCGGCGCCAGCCATGATCAGGCCGAAGTCGGAGGACATTTCGCCCTGGAGGTTGGCGATGGCCAGGGGCAGGGTCCAGATCTCTTCATCGGTCAGCATGACCAGCTGGAGGAAGTAATCGTTCCAGGTATTGACAAAGGTAAAGATAGCCAGAGCTCCGATGCCCGGCTTGATCATGGGGAATACCACGCTGAAGAAGGTGCGCAGCTCACCCGCGCCGTCCACCCGGGCAGCCTCCAGGATCTCGTTGGGAATGGTCTCGGAGAATTGCTTCATCAGGAACACGCCAAAGGGCCAGCCGACGGTGGGCAGGATGACCGCCCACAGGTTATTGTTCAAGTGGAAGAAGGTCATCTCCTGCAGCAGGGGGATAACAATGACCTGCTTGGGCAGGGCCATGGCACAGATGATGATGGTGAACAGGATACCCCGGCCATAGAACCGCTTCTTGCCCAAGGCATAGCCGGCGAAGGAGGCAGTGAGACAGGTCAGGATCATGGCCATGGCGGAGATGAACACGATGTTGAACAGCCACCGGAAGGCTTCGTGCTCAAACAGCCTGGCGTAGTTATCCGTAGTGGGATTCTGCGGGAACCAGATGGGGTACTTGGCGTTGATCTCGATGGCGTCCTTGAAGGAGCCGGTCACGATCCAGTACAGGGGGAACAGGAAGAACAGCGCCAGCAGGATCAGGACCACCACGGCAAATACCTTGTAGCCGGTAGAAGTACCGCTCAAATCAGTCGTTTTAGCTTTCATGTTCTCACCCCCCCTTAATCAGTCTTTACCACTTTGAACTGGATGGCAGAGAAAATCGCGATGATAATGGCCAGGATAACGCCGATGGCGTTGGCGTAGCCCAGGTCGTTCAGCCGGTAAGCGGTGTCGTAGACCTGGTACATGATGGTCATGGTGGCGTTCATGGGCCCGCCCTTGGTCAGCAACTGGATCAGCGCGAAGCACTGGAAGGAGTTGATGGTGGTGATGACCAGCACATACAGGGTAGTGGGCATGATCTGGGGCCACTTGATCTTCCAGAACACCTGGAGCTTGGTGGCGCCGTCTACCTGGGCGGCCTCCACCAGGGACTGATCCACATTGCCCAGGGCCGCCACATACAGCACGATGGGCTGGCCGATGGAGGTGGTGAACAGGATCAGGATGATGAACCAAATGGCGGTGCTCTGGTTGCCCAGCCAGTCAAAGCCGGCGGTGCCCGTCAGCTGATTCAGGATACCGTTGTAGGGATGGAGGATCCACTTCCACACCACGGTGATGGCCACCGAGCCGGTGACCACCGGCAGGTAGAACACGCAGCGGAAAAAGGACCGGGTAAAGGCGTGCATCTTGTAGATGGCGGAGCTCACCCACAGGGAAAAGGCGGTGACACAGGGCACCGCGATGACCACGATGAGCACGGTGTTCAGGAAGCCCTTGTGAAAAATGGGGTCCTGGAAGAGCTTGATGTAGTTGTCCAGGCCGGCAAAGCCCTTGATGCCGCCCAGGCCGTATTCCATAAAGCTATAGAACACGCAGATGAACATGGGAACGACAACGAAACCAACGAAGAATACCAGACTGGGCAGCAGGAACAGGTAGGCGGAGATGGTCTCTCTCCGGACCAGCGCCTTACTCATTCCGGAGAACTGGGAACGCTTTTCCTTCTTGGGTTTTTTGCCGGCAGTTGCCACGGCATTCTGCGCCATAAGTATCTCCCCTCTTTCAACGCATTTTTGGGTTACCTAAGGATCGCCGGACATTAGCAACTGTGCCCGCCCCCTCCCAGGGAGCGGGCACAGATCTGCTCAGGTCAGGTAAACCTTCTTGGAGTTTGGCCTTAGCCGATGTTGGCGTTGGCCTGGGTCACAAAGTCGTCGGCAGCGGTCTGCACGTCGGCGCCAGTGGTCATGATCGCCTGGAGCATGGGCCACCACAGGGCACGCTGCTCGGTCCAGCCGCCGGTCAGGGCATAGTACCGGCCCAGGTAATCGCTCATCAGAGCAAAGGGAGCACGGACCTCGGCGTCCTCAGCGTCGGCATAGACATCGCCCCAGTCAGCGTGGACGGGGAAGAAGCCGGTGGTCTTCACAGCCTCGGTGCCGGCGGTCTGGTCGTTGCACACAAAGTCCACGAACTTCTTGGCAGCCTCGATCTTGGCCTCATCCTTGTTGTTGAACACACCGAAGCCGTAGGGGCCGGCCATCTCCAGCTCGGGCTCGCCGTCGTCAGAGGGGAAAGCCATGGCAAAGGGAGTGAACTGGGTCTGCTCAGCATACTGAGTGTAGTTGGAGTAGTTCCAGCAGAAGGTGACAGCACAAGTCTGGTTGGCAAAGGCCTGCAGCTCGTCGGAAGCGGCGAAGCTGGCGTTGGCGCTCATGGACTTATTGTTGACCATCTCCTGCAGCAGGGTCAGGGCCTTCACGTTGTTGGCGCTGTTGGCATTGTAGGAGCTGCCGTCCTCGGTGACATAATAGTCGGAGTACAGGTTGTTCACCAGAGCGCGGGTGCCCTGGTCGCCGCCCTGGGCGCCGCAGTAGATGATGCCGGGCACGGTGATGTTGATGGTGCCGTTGGCAGAGGCGTCACGGATGGCTTCCATCGCCTTCACGAAGTTGTCGGTGGTCCAGGTGCGGGTCTCCTCGTCGATGTACTGCAGGGCGCCGGCGGCCTCAAAGGCCTCATAGTTGATGGCCATGCAGTGAGCGGCCACGCTCAGAGGATACATATAATAAGTACCGTCCAGCTGGGACACGGAAGAGATGCCCTCGGAGATGTCAGAGCCGCTGGCAGTCCACAGGTCGGACAGATCCACCATCAGGCCCTCACGGGCGTAGTTGCCCACGATGCGCTCGGGGCCCTCAAAGATGATGTCGGGGGCGTTATTGGAGCTGATAGCAGTGGTCAGCTTCTGGTCGCCGTCCTGATAGTTGATGGGAGTCACAGTCACCTTGATGCCGGGGTTGGCCTCCTCGAAGGCAGCCACGATGGAGTCCCAGGCAGCGGCGTCGGTAAAGCCGCCGATGTTGAAGGACCACAGGCTCAGCTCCACAGAGCTGGTCTCACCGCCGGAGCCGGTCTCACCACCGGGAGTGGTCTCGGTGGTGCCACCGCCGCCACCGCCGCAGGCAGCCAGACCCAGGGACATGGAAGCGGCCAGCAGGAGCGCAAGAATCCGTTTCTTCATTTCATACATCCTCCTCTTATTTTTTTGAATAAGAATGTGATTACCACAGCGGTAACCCGTTGTGTAGATTGTACAGTTCAACTCAGGATTTGTCAATAGCAAAATGCTTATTTTTTTCTTTTTTTATCGACTTTGCAAATTATTTTCAAAATTCGTGAAATGGGGTCAGATGTGTTTGTCGGAAAGCACCTCAGCTACCATTTCCTGCCTGCTCCGATATCCCTCCGGATCCCTGCGGCAGACCTCCCGAAACAGCACATCCATCAGGTAGAGCTGGGCCATGCGGGCGGCCACCGATCCGCCCTGGAGAGGGCCCTCCCGGGCGCCGCACTGGAGTACCACGTCGGCGTAGGCCGCCCCAGGGGACTTGGGAAACCGGGTCACCAGGATGGACCTGGCTTTTCGGTCCTGGATCAGCTGGAGGTTTTTCAGCAGGGCGGTGGTAGAGCCGGAGTAGGAGAAGTAGATCACCACATCTCCGGCGGTGAGCTGGGAGGCGGCGATGGCCTGCATATGGGAGTCCATCACGGCCTGGAAGTTCATCTGGATGGTGCTGAACAGATGGGCGCACTCCTGGGCCAGGATCATGGACCCCCCCTGCCCCATGCACAGCACCCGGCCAGCGGAGGCGATCATATCCACCGCCTTGTGGATGGTCTCCGGGCGCAGCAGCTCCAGGGTCTGGCGAAGGGCATCCACATCATTTTCATAGGCCACCCGGCAGCTTCCCTCCAGACTATCCTCTGCCAGATCCTCCCGACGTGCGCCGCCAGGTTCCTGCCGTCCGGCGGTGGCGTTGGCGATGGCCAGCTTGAAGGCGCTGTATCCTTTATACCCCAGCCGCTTGCAGAAGCGGGAGATGGTGGCCTCTGCCACCCCCGCCTCCTCCGCCAGCTCGGAGATGGACATAAACTGGGTCTGCTGCTGGTGGATCACCGCGTAGTCGGCCACCTTCTTTTCCGCGCTGGTCAGCTGATAGTACTCTCCGTTGATCTTTTCAAAGACGTTGACGCTGGGCATAGCCGCCCTCTCAATTCCGCCCCAGGATCTGGCCGATCATCACGTCACACATAATGAGCATGCGGGGCAGGTGGAACGGGCCCTTAAAGGTAGAACCCTTGCAGGGGGGCTCGGTGGGCTTGCCGTCCCGGCGGAGATAGCCGAACCAGTCGCCGTACTCCGGATCAGAGAAATACTGCTTGCAGTAGTCCAGAGTTTTTTCAAACCACTCCAGGTACTTCTCGTCCCCGGTGTCCCGGTAGATCATGATGGAGGCAATGAGGATCTCATCGTGGGGCCACCACAGCTTCATGTCGTGCTCATAGGCCTCGGGGGGACGACCCAGACAGTCGATGAAGTAGAGCAGTCCGCCGTACTCCTTGTCCCAGCCGGCATTGATGGCCTGGTCAAAGATCTTCACAGCGGTGGCGTGCTGCTCTTTGTTGCCCCGGAGGTTGGCGTCCTCCATCAGGAACCAGGAGCACTCAATATCGTGGCCGGGGTTGACTACACGGCCCTCGGTCACGTCGCCCCGGAACTCGCCGTTGGGGCCCACGCTCTCCAGGGTGCAGCCCAGCTCGGGCTTGTAGTGATAGCGGAAGATCTCGTCCACACACTGGGCGGCCCGCTGGTTGTACAGCTCGGCCTGCTCCGGATCCACCCGGCGGAGGACGGAGGTGATGTTCAGATAGATCATGGGGTTGGCCAGAGCACGGCCGGACCGGGTCTCGGGGATGGTCTTGGGTCCCATGCCGGTGGGATCCTGGATGAGACCGTTATTCAGGTTCCAGATCAGGTCATAGGCGGCCCGGGCACGCTCCAGACACACCTTCTCACCAGTCACACCATAATACTCGGCGTTGGCAATGGCGTAAAAACCCTCGGAGAAACAGTAGCGACGCTGGCGCAGGGGCTTGCCGTCCCCGGTGACGGTGAAGTACATCCGGTTGCCCGCCTCACGGTTGATGCAGAACTTCTCCATAAAGTCCAGACAGCTCTTGCTGGCGGCCAGCCACTCCTCCTTCACCCCGTAGGTATGGCACAGGTAGGCAAAGGTCCAGGCGCAGCGGCCCTGCATCCACACGCTCTTATCGGTGGAGAAGATCTTGCCCTCCCGGTCCAGACAGGTGTATACGCCGCCGTTCACCGGGTCCATGCCGTTCTTCAGCCAGAACGAGACGCTCCGCTCCAGCTCCTCCCTGATCCACTTCTGATGATCCTGCAGTCGAGCAGTGATATCCATTGTATCAGTCCACCTTTCATGATTGGGAGAGCCCTCCCGTTACGTTCATCATACCTGTCGGTACAGTTCCCGTCAAGAGAATTTTAGAAAATTATTTTCAGAAATGTGAAAATTCCCTTGACAGATTTAAAAAAGCTGATAGCCTATACGTAGAGCGATTTGTCTGCTTCCCACAAATGCAAGGAGGATCTCCATATGAAACATCTTGGAATTGAAGTTCCCGTCAAAAATGTCCCTGAACTGGACCCCGGCTTCCTCCCCCTGGGCAAATTCCGCGCCTCCTTTTTGAAGGATGCCAAGAAGCCTCTGGACCTGGCTGTGGAGCGGGCCGGCGGCGAGGTGGCCGTCTACAAGACTTTCATCCACGGCACCCCCGACATGGCGGAGGCTGACCGCTATTATGTGGACCGTATCATCAAGTCCATGCTGTGGTACATGGGCGGCTTCAAGGTGTACATCAGCGGCGATAAGGATATCTACGAGTCCATGAAGGCCACCTACTGTGTGGGCGGCAAACGGGCCTTTGACGCCGACTTCATGTCCAATGTGTATGAAAAGCCCTTTGAGGTGGTGTACTGCGACCAGGTCCCCGCCGAGTACAGTAACCCCCAGGCGGTGGGCCGCCACCTGGCCGGCTGCCGCATCGGCTTTGACGCCGGCGGCTCCGACCGCAAGGTATCCGCCGTCATCGACGGCCAGCCCGTTTTCTCCGAGGAGGTCGTCTGGTTCCCCAAGACCACCGCCGACCCCGACTACCACTATGACGGCATCGTGGCCGCCCTCAAGTCCGCCGCCGAGCATATGCCCCGGGTGGACGCGGTGGGCGTGTCCTCCGCCGGCATCTACATCGAGAACCGCACCATGGTGGCCTCCCTCTTCCTGAAGGTGCCCAAGGAGGACTTTGACGCCAAGGTGAAGGACATCTACATCCGGGCTATCAAGGACACCTTCGGCGACGTACCCTACGTGGTGGCCAACGATGGCGACGTGTCCGCCCTGGCCGGCGCCATGAGCCTGGAGGAGAACAATATCCTGGGTATCGCCATGGGCACCAGCGAGGCCGTGGGCTTTGTGGACGCTAACGGTAACATTACCGGCTGGCTCAACGAGCTGGCCTTCGCCCCCGTGGACGTGTCCCCCGACGCCATGGAGGATGAGTGGTCCGGGGACATCGGCTGCGGCGTGAAGTATTTCTCTCAGGACGGCGTTATCAAGCTGGCTCCCGCCGCCGGCATCGAGCTGGACCCCGCCCTCTCCCCCGCCGAGAAGCTGAAGGTGGTCCAGAAGGCCATGGAGGAGGACACCCCCGGCGCCGCCGCTCTTTACCGCTCCATCGGCGTATACCTGGGCCACTCCCTGGCTCTGTATCACCACTTCTACGGCTTCAAGCACGTGCTGCTGCTGGGCCGGGTCATGTCCGGTAAGGGCGGCGACATCATTCTGGAGACCTGTAAGAACGTCCTGGCCGACGAGTATCCGGAGATCGCCGACAAGATCAACCCCACCCTGCCTGACGAGAAGGCCCGCCGGGTGGGCCAGTCCGTGGCCGCCGCCTCCCTGCCTGAGATCAAGTAAGTGCGCCGGCACATCCTTTGTCTGGGGGACTCCAATACCCACGGTTACTGCGCCGACCCCGCCGACGGGGCCGACGGAGCCCTTCGCCGGTTCAACGAGGCGGAACGTTGGCCTTGCCTGTTGCAAAAGGCCCTGGGGGAGGGCTATTTGGTTATCGAGGAGGGTATGTCGGGGCGCACCACCGTCTTTGACGATCCGGTGGAGGAAGGGTTGTCCGCTCTGGCACACCTGCGGCCCATCCTGAAAAGCCACCGCCCCATCCACCTGCTGGTGGTCATGCTGGGCACCAACGACGCCAAGGAACGGTTCGCCACCAATCCACACGTTATCGGCCGGGGCATGGAACGGCTGGTACAGCAGGCCATGGTCACCGACTGCTGGGGAGGCGAGAAGCCCAACATTCTCATCGTAGCCCCCAAGACCATCGAGCCAGGAGTGCACACTTCCCCGGTGGCTCATGAGATGGGCCCTCGCTGCGTGGAAATTACCCGGGGGCTGGCCCCGGTGTACCACGAGGTGGCCGTGCGCAACAGCTGCCACTTTCTAGACGCCAACACCCTGGGGCTCACCTGCAACCAGATTGACTTTATGCACCTGACCCGGGCGGCCCACGCACGGCTGGCTGCTGCTCTGGCAGAGCTTATCCCCACACTTTTTCCTGAGTAACATAAAAAGTCCGCAGATCTTTTGGATCCGCGGACTTTTTATGTTATTTGCGCTTGGCCAGCTCTTTCCACACCGCCTGGGCGATGATCTCCTGTCCCTCGGGAGAGCGGAGGACCTCCAGCACCATGGCCTTGAACTGCTCCTTGGCTTGCCGGGTGGCAAAGAGGGCGTCCAGCATGGTGGCTCCGCCACCCATAGAGGCCGGCTCCGGTTTGGGTCGTTTGGGAGGAGGGGCGGGCCGGTATACCGGTTCCTCCTCCCGGCTGGTGAGGGCTCCGCTCATCCAGTCCTCCTGCCGGGTGCGGTCGCTGCTTTCTCCCCTGAGGTAGAAAATGGAGACCCCGAAATAGGCCGCCAGCTTCTCCTGCTGCTCCTTGGTAGGGGTGGCCCGACCGGTCTCAAACTTCTCAATGGCGTTTTTGGGAAAGCCCACCGCTGCCGACAGAGCGGGGCGGGACAGCCCCGCCTCGTCCCGCAGGGCTTCAATCCGCTGTGCCATAGTAACCATGTACATACACTCCTTTATTCAAAAGGGAAAGGGGCTTCCGCCCCTTTCCCTTTCGGTCTCAATCACCGCTCGCCCTTGTCGTAGGGGATGCCCTCCGCTCTGGGGGCGGCAGATTTTTTGGACGTAAAGGCCAACACAATGAGGGTGGCCACATAGGGGATCATCTTGTAGATATCGCTGGACAGGCCCAGCCCCGCCAGGAAGGGGATGTTGGCGTAGGTCACCGACAGGGTCTTCATAAAACCAAAGAAGATGGCGGCAAAGAGGATACGGCCCGGTTTCCACTGGCCGAAAATGAGCACCGCCAAGGCCAAAAAGCCGTAGCCCGACACGGTGGCGTTAAAGTTCACCGAGGTGGGCACCACAAAGATCACCCCGCCGATGCCCGCCAGGGCTCCCGAGATCAGGGTGCCGGCGTAGCGCATCTTATACACATTGATACCCACTGAATCGGCGGCCTGGGGATGCTCGCCGCAGGCCCGCAGCCGCAGGCCAAACCGGGTCTTGTACAGCACCACCCAGGAGAGCACCAGGATGGCTATCCCCAGATAGGTGGTGATATAGGCCTTCTGGAAGAACATGGGGCCCAGCACCGGGATATCCCCCAGCAGGGGTACCTTCTGGATAAGGAAATCATTTTTAAAGGTGACCTGCTGCACCCCCACCAGCATACGGGCCACATAGATGGCAAAGGCGGGGGCAAAGGTGTTGATGGCAGTGCCCGAGATGGTCTGGTCGGCCTTCATGTTAATGGAGGCAAAGGCGTGGACCAGACTGATGACCACACCGGACACGGCGGCCACCACCAGAGAGAGCAACAGGATGCCCTGGCCGGTGACGGTAAACTGCATCATGTGCATGAACAGGATCCCGGCGAAGGCGCCGATGATCATGATACCGTCCAGGGCGATGTTGACAATGCCCGAACGCTCAGCGAACAGGCCGCCCAGAGCCACCACCAGCAGGGGGATGGCAAAGGTCATGGTCTGCTGTACCAGGAAGATGATCAGGTCAAGACCACTCACACGCCCTCACCTCCTTTCCCCAGGTCAGCCGGGGGTGGACTTTCGGCGTTGGCGTTGCTCCGCTCCTTCCCCTTGGCCAGCTTGGCGATGATCTGGCTGAAGAAGAGGATGAAGGCGGCAAAGTAGACGATCACCGAGGTAATGATGGTAATAACCTGGGAGACAAAACCAAAGCTCTGCATGGCAAGGCCGCCCACTGTCAGATAGGCCATGAGAATACCGGTAAAGATGATGGCAATGGGGTTGGACATACCCAGCAGAGCCACAGCGATACCGTCAAATCCCTGCTGGGCCAGAGTATCGGACACCATGATGCCGGTCCCGGCGCCGGCCAGATAGTTCAGGCCGCCGCCGATGCCCGCCAAGGCCCCGGAAATCACCATGGCCTGGACGATGTTGCGCTTCTCGCTGATGCCGGCGTACTTGGCGGCATCTTTGTTGAACCCGCAGGCCTTCAGCTCATAGCCCATCCTGGTCTTCTCCAGGATGATCCACACCACCACCGCCAGCAAAATAGCCACCAGGATACCGGCATTCACACTGGAAGGGGTCCCCCCCTCCACCACAAAGATTTTGTCAAAGCCCAGCTTGGGCAGCTCCGCTGTGGCGGCGGGCCGGAAGGATTGGTTCTTGGCCCGGTCGTAAATAAAGGAACGAATGAGTTGGTTGGACATGCTCATGGCAATATAGTTCATCATGATGCAGGTGATGACCTCGTTGATCCCCCGCCAGGCCTTGAGCACCCCAGGCAAAATGCCCCACACCGCCCCGAACAGGCAGGCGGCCAGAATCGCGGCCAGACAGTGGAGCCCTGCCGGCAGAAAGGTCCACTTGACCCCCACGTAGACAGCGGCGAAAGCCCCCATCATATACTGGCCGGAGGCACCGATATTGAACAGGCCGGTCTTTTTGGCAAAGCCCACCGACAGGCCGGTCATAATGAGGGGAGTAGCATAGTAGAGCACCTGCCCCAGGTTCTTCAGATCGGACACGCCTCCGGTGAGGATAGCCAGCATACCCTCCCCCGCCCGGGACACGTCTGTGAACAGCAGGACGATAAGCCCTACCGCCATACCGATGAAAATAGCAATGATGGCAGCGATGGTATTTTGTACCCCCTGCCGCTGGAGAGGATTGCCCAGACCTTTGTCCTTCATTTATTTCCCCTCCTCTCGCTTAGAGCCTGCCATATAGAGGCCCAGTTCCTGGACGGTCACTGTCTTGGGGTCCAGATCGGCCACAATCTGTCCCTCAAAGATCACCAGGATACGGTCGGACAGGTTCATCACCTCGTCCAGCTCCAGAGAGATGAGCAGAACGCCCTTGTTCTGGTCCCGCTCGGCCACGATCTGCCGATGGATATACTCGATGGCGCCCACATCCAGGCCACGGGTGGGCTGGACGGCGATGAGCAGGTCTGGATCCCGGTCGATCTCCCGGGCCACAATAGCCTTCTGCTGGTTGCCACCCGACATGGAGCGGGCAATGGTGCGCCCTCCCTGGCCGGAGCGGATATCATAGGTCTGGATCAGCTTGTCCGCGTATTGGTTGATCTTGTCGTACTTCAAGAAGCCTCCCCGGCAGTATTCCGGCTCAAAATAGCTCTGAAGCACCAGGTTGTAGGACAGGGGGTAATCCAGTACCAGGCCGTGCTTGTGCCGGTCCTCGGGGATGTGGCCCATGCCGTGGGTGTTGCGGTGGCGGATGGAGCTGTAGGTTATGTCCGCCCCCTTCAGCTTTACCGTGCCCCCGTCGGTCTTAATCAGGCCGGTGAGCGCCTGGACCAGCTCGGTCTGGCCGTTACCGTCGATACCGGCGACACACACGATCTCTCCCCGGCGCACCTGGAAGGAGACGTTGTCCACCACCTTTTTCCCGTGCTCCCTGTTGACCACGGTCAGGCCTTCCACCTCCAGCACCTGCTCACCGGGATGGGCCTCCGCCTTTTCCACCCGGAGAGACACCTTGCGGCCCACCATCATTTCGCTCATCTCTTCTTTGGAAACCTGAGCCACTTCCACAGTGCCTACATACCTGCCCTTGCGTAGAACGGTACAGCGGTCGGCCACCTCTTTGATCTCGTTGAGCTTGTGGGTGATGAAGAGGATGCTTTTCCCCTCGGCGGCCAAGCCCTTCATGATCTTCATCAGCTCAGTGATCTCCTGGGGCGTAAGGACGGCGGTGGGCTCGTCAAAGATGAGGATCTCATTGTCCCGGTAGAGCATTTTTAAGATCTCCACCCGCTGTTGCATCCCCACGGTAATGTCCTCGATGAGGGCGTCCGGGTCCACCCGCAGGCCGTACTGCCGGGAGAGGTCCATCACCTTTTTCCTAGCCTCATCCATTTTCAGGAAACCGCCCCTGGTGGTTTCCACTCCCAGGATGATATTTTGGAGCACCGTGAAGTTGTGCACCAGCTTGAAATGCTGGTGCACCATACCGATGCCCAGCTCGTTGGCGTCGTTGGGATCCTTGATCTTGACCTCCCGGCCTTCCTTTTTGATGACACCCTTCTCCGGCTGATACAGCCCGAAGAGGACGCTCATCAGGGTGGACTTCCCCGCGCCGTTTTCGCCCAGCAGCGCGTGGATCTCTCCTTTTTTCAGCTGGAGCGTGATATCGTCATTGGCAATGATTCCAGGAAATTCCTTGGTGATATGGCACATTTCAATGACATATTCGCTCATCCGCCATCCCTCCTCTGTTTCGTCTTTTCCGCAGATAGGGCCACGGGCGGGAATTGCCCGTTCACTTAACAGTATTATACCGTTTTCCCGCCATTCACGCAAGCAGAAGTACAGTTACATAAAAATGGACGGGCCGCAAACACGGCCCGTCCATTGGGACTGAACGTTACTCCACGGTCACGGTCACATTGGCGCAGCCCAGATCGTTGGGGGAGGCAATGGCGTTGCCGTCGGCGTCGGTATCCTTCTGCGGGGTGATCTCGCCGTTGGCCAGCTTGGTAAACAGGGCCTCATAGTCGGCCTCGGAGAAGGTCTTCCACTTGGAGGTAGCCATGGGCAGCTGGACGGCGTCCTCGGCGGCGCCCAGGGTCAGGTTCTGGCCGCCCACAGAGAAGTTGTCGTTGTAGTAGGAGTCCAGCATCTGCTCCACCGCAGAGGCCAGGCCCTTCATGGCAGAGGACACCACGGTGTCGGACTCGGGGGACTGGTCCACGTCCACGCCGATGACCAGACCGTTATTCTGCTCAGCGGCAGCCATGACGGAGTTGCCCACAGAGCCGCCACAGCCAAAGATGATCTCAGTACCAGAGCTGTACCAGCCGGCGGCCCGGGTCTGGGCCTCAGGGGTGGCGTCAAAGCCGTCGGTGTTGAAGTAGCGCATCTCCACAGTGATGCCCAGCTCGGCTGCGGCATCATTGGCGCCCTGGACATAGCCATAGCCATAGCGGATAACGGCGGGGACAGGCTGTCCGCCGAAGAAGCCCAGCTTGGTGTAGCCGTCCTTCACGGCGGCGTAACCGGCCAAGTAACCGGCCTGCTCCTCGGAGAAGAGGATACCCACGGTGTTGTCGCCGGTCTTGTAGTCGCTGTAGTCGGCGTTGTGGGGATTGCCATCGATGAGGATGAACTTCACGTCAGGGTTGTTGTCCTGCACCAGATAAACAGGCTCCTCAAAGAGATAACCGGGGGTGACGACCACCTTGGCGCCGTCGGCAATGGCCTGCTCAATGGCGGTGACATAGTCGTTGGTGGTGGCGTCCACAGGCTTGTAGTACTTGCAGGTCTTGCCATTCTGCTGGCAGTACTCCACAATGCCCTCCCAGGTTCCCTGGTTGAAGGACTTGTCGTTGATATCGCCCTTGTCGGTGATCATGGCGATCTCGAAGCTGCCGTCCTCGGCCAGCAGCTCAGTGGGGATCTTGACCTCGGTCTCGCCGCCGGGGGTAGTCTCCTCAGTACCCGAGGGCGTGGAGCTGTTCCCGGCTGGGGTCTGTGTGTTCTCGCCGGAGGGAGTGGTGCTGGTACAGGCAGCCATTCCAAAGACCATGGCTAACGTGAGCAGCAGCGCAAGCAGTTTCTTTGTCTTTTTCAATGTGATCTACCTTCCCTTCTATAGAATAAAATGGCCCAGGTCGGTCCAGAACCTTGGGATCTTTTCCTCCTGAGCTTGTCTCTATTATACACGGTTCCGCTTCAAAGGGCAATCTTCATTTTAGCACGTTCCTCATTTTTTTCACGTTTGATGCCGGTCCTCTTCAGCTTGAAGAAAAAAGAGCCTGCCGCGCCCATACGCGGCAGGCCCTGCGGCTTAACTCAGAGACACCACCTGATAGCCCGCCTCGGTGACGGCATTGGTCAGGGTCTCGTCGGACACCTGGCCGGTCAGGGTGACCGTAGCGGTCTTGGCCGCCAGATCCACCGTGGCGCTGACTCCTTCCAATGCGTTGAGTGCCTTTTCCACGTGGGCCTGACAGTGAGGGCACATCATGCCCTCGATCAGCATAGTCTTTTTCATGTTCTCAGTTCCTTTCTCTGAATGGATTTGTTCCGGCTCCGCCGGAACTTCCCGGCGGTCCGGCTTGAAAAACCGCAGGCGCAGGGCGTTGGTGACCACGCACACCGAGCTCATGCTCATGGCTGCCGCCCCGAACATGGGAGAGAGCTGCCAGCCGGTTATGGGCGCCCATACCCCGGCGGCCAGCGGAATGCCGATGATGTTGTAGATAAAGGCCCAGAACAGGTTCTCCTTGATATTGCGGATCACCTTTTTGGACAGCCGCACCGCCGTCACCGCATCCAGCAGGTCACTCTTCATCAGCACAATGTCCGCCGATTCGATGGCTACGTCGGTGCCCGCCCCGATGGCCATGCCCACATCGGCCCTGGCCAGGGCAGGGGCGTCGTTCACCCCGTCGCCGATCATGGCCACCCGCTTCCCCTGGGCCTGGAGGGCGGCCACCGCCTTTTCCTTGTCCTGGGGGAGCACCTGGGCGATGACCTGACTCACCCCCAGCTCCTGACCCACCGCCTGGGCGGTGCGCTGGTTGTCGCCGGTGAGCATCACCACGTCGATGCCCAGCTCCCGGAAGGCCTGCACCGCCGCGGCGCTGGTGGGCTTGGGCCGGTCGGCCACCGCCACCACACCCAGCATCCTGTCCCGCTGGGCAAAGTACAGCGGAGTTTTACCCGCCTGGGCCAGCTCCTCTCCCCTGGCCTCAAAGCCAGCCAGGGAGATACCGGCCTGCTCCAGCATGGCCTGGTTGCCCGCCAGGATTTCCTCTCCGTGGAGCGCACCCCGGATGCCCCGGCCCGGAGCGGCCTGGAAGCCCTCCACCTCCACCAGGGGGATATTCCGGGCCCTGGCCTCCGCTGTGATGGCGTCGGCCAGGGGGTGCTCCGAGGGCTTTTCCAGGGAGGCAGCCACGCATAAAAGCTCCTCCTCGGTCACGCCGGGGGCGGGGATACAGTCGGTGACCTGAGGCTTGCCCTGGGTCAGGGTGCCTGTCTTATCCACCACCACGGTCTGGATGGTGTGGAGGGTCTCCAGGGCTTCGGCGGATTTGATTAGGATGCCGTTTTCCGCGCCCTTGCCGGTGCCCACCATAATGGCCACCGGAGTGGCCAGCCCCAGGGCGCAGGGGCAGGAGATCACCAGCACCGCCACCCCGGCGGTAAGGGCGGACTCCACGGATTGGGTAAGAATGAGCCACACCGCCGCCGTCACCAGGGCAATGGCAATGACGGTGGGCACGAACACCCCCGCCACCTTGTCGGCCAGCTTGGCGATGGGAGCCTTGGAGGAGGAAGCCTCCTCCACCAGTCGGATCATCTGGGCCAGGGTGGTGTCCTCCCCCACCCGGGTGGCCCGGAAGGTAAAGGAGCCGTTCTTGTTGATGGTGGCGGCGGCCACCTTGTCCCCCGGGCCCTTTTCCACCGGGATGGACTCACCGGTGAGGGCAGACTCGTCCACCGAGGAGCCCCCGGAGACCACTACCCCGTCCACCGGCACCCGGCCGCCGGGCTTGACCACAATGATGTCCCCCACCATCACCTCCTCCACCGGCAGCTCCATCTCTGCCCCATCCCGCACCACCAGGGCAGTCTTGGGGGCCAGATCCATGAGGCGGGTAATGGCCTGGCTGGTCTTGCCCTTGGACCGGGTCTCCAGCCATTTGCCCAGGGTGATGAGAGTGAGGATCATGCCGGCGGACTCAAAGTACAGGTCCATAGACCACTTGTCCACCCGAGCCTGATCCCCGTGGCCCAGACCCCAGGCCATCTGGAACAGGGCGGCCACCCCGTAGACCACCGCGGCGGTGGAGCCCAGGGCGATGAGGGAGTCCATATTGGGTGCCCGGTGCCACAGGGTCCTGAAGCCCACGGTGTAGTATTTCCGGTTCAGGTACATGATGGGCAGGGTGAGCAGAAACTGAATCATGGCCACCACCATCACGTTGCCCGTATCGTGGAAGAAGCCGGGCAGGGGCCAGCCCATCATGTGGCCCATAGCGATGTAAAACAGGGGGAGCAAAAACACCAGGGAGGCAAAGAACCGCCGCTTCATGCCGGCGGCCTCCTCCTCCATGGGGTTGGCCCGGACGGGGGCGGCCTTTGCCCTGCCGCCGGGGATGGACGCCCCGTAGCCCGCCGCCTCCACCGCCCGGATGATGGCGGCGGAGTCGGTCTGGTCCTCGTTGTAGTCCACCAGCATGGAGTTGCCCAGCAGGTTCACGTTGACCTGGTCCACCCCCGCCACCTGGCACACCGCTTTTTCCACATGGGCCGAGCACGCTGTGCAGGTCATGCCGGTCACATCAAACTTTTGCTTCATCGTGTCGCCTTTCTACTTTAAAATACGTCCCAGGGTGGTAATGAACTCGTCCACCTTCTGGCTGCGCTCCTCCGGCGTCTCCGCCTCCTGGACGCAGTGCTTCAGGTGGGCGGCCAGCACCTCCTTGTTGGTACGATTGAGCATGGCCTCGGTGGCCATAAGCTGCTGGGAGATATCGATACAGTACCGATCCTCCTCCACCATTTTGATAATGCCATCGACCTGTCCCCGGGCGGTACGCAGCAGCCGGAGGACGGTTTTCTGGTCTGCCATCATGTCAGACACCCCCCTGGGGTGTAGTATACCCCAGGCAGTTAGTCCTGTCAACCTGCCCGCCGGAAAATTCTCCAGAAAAAAAGTAGGATTCCCTCTTGACATATTAGAATATTTGAATATAATAATAAACAGAACAAAACGGGGAGGCGATCCCATTGGAGGAACAGGATACCATCTATCTGGAGAAGTCCGAACTGCTCAAGGCCCTCTCCCATCCCCTGCGGCTGCGCATTGTCCGGGGCCTGCTCCACTGCGGCTGCCGCAACGTGGGATGCATGGAGGCTAACACCGGCCAGTCCCAGTCCTGTATCTCTCAGCACCTGATGCGCCTGAAGGCCGCCGGCATTGTAAAGGCCGCCCGGTCGGGCAACGAGGTCTATTACGAGGTCTCCGACCCCAGGGCTGCCGCCGTGGTGGCCGCCCTCTTCGGAGAATGTGAGGAGGAATACCATTGTACGACATCGCAGTGATCGGCGGCGGCCCCGCCGGGCTGTCCGCCGCCGTCCAGGCCAGGGCCAGGGGCAAATCGGTGCTGGTGGTCAGCGGCGACCGTCGGGACAACGCCCTGTATAAAACCCCTCAGATCGACAACTACCTGGGCTTCTGGGGGATCACCGGCCAGGAGCTGCTGGACCGGTTCCACGCCCACGCGGCAGAGGCCGGAGCGGAGGAAAAAGAGGGCCGGGTGCTGAATATCATGCCCATGGGCGACACATTCTATCTCAGCATCGGCTCCGACATGGAGCAGGCCCGGGCCGTCGTCCTGGCCACCGGGGTGGTGCGGGCCAACAAATACCCCGGGGAGGAGGCCTTCCTGGGCCGGGGGGTGAGCTACTGCGCCACCTGCGACGGGATGCTCTACCGGGGCAAGGAGGTGGCCGTCATCGGCAAGGCCGCCGACGCCCCCCAGGAGGCCAACTACCTCCAGGAGCTGGGGTGTAAGGTCACCTACGTCAGCGACAAGGCCCCGGAACACCTGCGGACCGACATCCCCTTCGTGAAGGCCCCCAGGCCGGAGATCCTGGGAGAGCAGGCCGTCACCGGCCTGCGGGCGGGCAGCGTGACCATCCCCTGCGAGGGGGTATTCATCCTCCGGTCCTCCATGGCCCCGGCGGACCTGCTGCCCGGCCTGGCGCTGGAGGAGGGCTATATCCGGGTAGACCGGAACATGGCCACCAGCGTACCCGGGGTATTTGCCGCCGGGGACTGCGCGGGGCTGCCCCTCCAGGTGTCCAAGGCGGTGGGGGAGGGCCTGGTGGCCGGCCTCCGGGCGGCGGAATATGTGGATCAAATCACAAATCAAAAGGGATAAACAGAAAGGAAGTTTACTATGTCTATCATTCATCTCACCAACGAGGCCTTTGACAAGGCGGTTTCCAACGGCATTTCCATGGTGGACTTCTGGGCCTCCTGGTGCGGCCCCTGCAAGATGCTGGCTCCCGTCATGGAGGATCTGGCGGGCAAGTACGAGGGCAAGGCCCTGGTGGGCAAGGTCAACGTGGACGACGAGCTCGACCTGGCCCGGCGCTTCGGGGTCATGAGCATCCCCACCGTGGTGTTCCTGAAGGACGGCAAGGAGTTCGACCGGAAGGTGGGCGTCATGCCTCCCCAGGCCTACACCGCCGTGCTGGACGGCAACCTGTAAGCAAAACCCCGCCTGCCGCGGCCGCGGCAGGCGGGGTTTGTCAGTCGTCCTCTTCCTTTTCGATCAGGTGGGAGACCAAAGCGCAGATCACCCCGGCAATAGGATAGACGATCCATCCCCAGCGCCAGCCCCAGTCGCCGCTGTAATCTCCCACAGCGGCCATAGAACCAAAGCCTACGATCATATAGATCACGGTGGCAGCGATCATGATGGCGCCACACACCCAGCCCGCTTTTTTCTGGCGGGCCAGCTCTTCCGGGCTGGGGTTGTGCTGTTTGTTCCAGGCTTCAATATCGTATTTTCCTTTACGGAGTGCCGCCCATACCAGCACTGTTACCGCTACAGCCACCACTGCCAAAAAGCCGGCAACCAAGCCCATTTCTGCCCGCTCGCCCCGCTGCTCAGCCCATTCACCCAGCAGCACCAGCCACAGGGTCCCGATGATGATGCCTGCCACCGGAAGGGCGATCAGAAAGGGGAACCGGTTCAGATAGCGCTCCCGCTCCTCTTTGGTATAGAAATCCTGGAGTGTGGGGTGCTCCTTCTCAAAGCGGTCATACCGCATCCCGGCCACGATGAGAATGGCAACCGCCACCGCCACGCCGGACAGCAGCACCGCAGGGACGGCAATCTCCGGCGCCCCAAACCAGCCCCGGCAGCCCAACCCAAAGGCCACCGACAGAATGATCAGGCCGATGGAAAAGGCCACCCAGTTGGAAAACCAGTTCATGAACCGGTCATAGCCCACGGTGTCGCTATAAAACTTCTGGCTCACATCCTGCCGCAGCAGGGTATCCAGATCAGTATGGAACAGGTCGCACAGGATGAGCAGCTTCTCCATCTCCGGGAAGCTGGCGTCCGACTCCCACTTGCTCACCGACTGACGGGACACCTGGAGGGCCTCCGCCAGCCCCTCCTGGGTCATGCCCGCCTGGTCCCGCAGAAATTGCAGATTTGTGCCAAAGCTCATGGCTTTTCCCTCCTTCTCAGCAGGCATCAGCATAACAAAACCCAAGCGCAACCGGAACCAATTTGCGGTTGCGTTTGGGTTTTTTCCTGTCAACTTTGGGTTGCGGTGGGATTTTTACCTCAAAAATCTTCAATGGGAGCGGCTGCCCAGCATGGCGTTGAGCTCAGCCTGGGTGCAGTGGTAGTCCCCGTCCCCGCTGCGGCGGTAGGCCCCCCGGCGCAGGTTGCCCCCGATGTACACCGGCAGCTGGTCCCGCTGGGCCATGGGCACGGTGACCGCCACGATATCGCCCCCATCCACGTGGAGGATCTGGATGTCCTCCTCCCGGAGGATGTTGACGCTGACCACCGCCGGGTCGTCCAAACCGGCCATCAGCTCCTCCACCATGCCCTGGGGGTCCAGCAGGCCCTGCACCCGGAGGGTGTGGTCGGGCAGCTCCTCCACCCCCAAAAGGATCACCCCGCCGTAGGAGTTGGCAAAAGCGGAATAGGTCTCCCAAATACTGTGGGGCAGGCCGCCGGTGGCCAGCTTGGCCTCCAGCCGGTTGTTCTCCCGGTAATGGCTGATCTGGGTAAAGTCAAACATGGGCCCGCCCCCTCTCCTTTGCCCCATTATACTGTGGCGAGGCGCCGTTTGCAAGGGGCACTGTCTCTTACACCCGAATGGCCCCCAGCACCGCCCCGATGGGCTTGTTGATCACCAGGTCGGCCTCCATGTCGTAGGGAGTGGGGCTCTTGTTGATGAGGGTCAGCTTGTCCCCCCGGTAGTAGCGCACCAGCCCCGCCGCCGGATACACCGCCAGGGAGGTGCCTCCGATGATGAGCATATCCGCCCGGGAGATGGCCAGCACAGCAGCTTCCATGGTCTCCTGGTCCAGGGCCTCCTCGTAGAGCACCACGTCGGGCTTGATGAGCCCGCCGCACACCGGACAGCGGGGCACCCCGTCCTGCTCCATGACGAAATCCAGGCCATAGAAGGCGTGGCACTTCATGCAGTAGTTCCGGTGAACCGAGCCATGGAGCTCATAGACGTTGACGCTGCCCGCCGCCTGGTGGAGCCCGTCAATGTTCTGGGTCACCACCGCGCGCAGCTTGCCCGCCCGCTCCAGCTCGGCCAGCTTCAAATGGGCGGCATTTGGCTTGGCGGCGGGAAAGAGCATCTTGTTGTGGTAGAACCGGTAAAATTCCTCGGTGTTCCGCTCAAAAAAGGTGTGGCTCAAAATGGTCTCCGGAGGGTACTTGTACTGCTGGTTGTACAGCCCATCCACGCTGCGGAAGTCCGGGATACCCGACTCTGTGCTGACGCCGGCGCCGCCAAAAAAAACGATACTCCGGCTCCCGTCGATCCAATTCTGGAGCTGTTCAAGCAGTTGATCCATAACAGATACCTCCTTGTCGGCAGGCCGTAAACGCTTGCGGCCCTAGGGTTTACGGTGGCGGCACCAGGTGTGGGGGCAGCAGCCACAGCCACCGGAGCCGCAGCCCCGCTTGCCCTTGAGATTTTGGTGAAAGCGATAGATGAGGTAGGCCGCCGCCCACAGGACGAGGGCGGCCACACCGGCGTAAATCACATATTTCAGCATACGGTTACCTCAAGATCAGAGAGCCAAGCTGGTATACCAGGAAGGAGCCCAGCCAGGCCGCCCCCAGCTGCCAGGCAATGGAAGCCAGGGTCCAGCGCACCGAGTTCATCTCCTTGCGGATGGTGGACACCGCCGCCACGCAGGGGACGTACAGCAGCACGAACACCAGGAAGGAGTAGGCCGCCAGGGGGCTCTGGAAGGTGGAGCCCAGGGCGGCGGCGATAGCGGCGCCGCTGGCGGTGACTGAGAAGCCGTAGAACATGCTCATGGAGGACACCACCATCTCCTTGGCGATCAGGCCGGACAGCAGGGCCACCGCCGCCTGCCAGGTACCGAAGCCCAAGGGCACAAAGACGGGAGCCAGGAAGGAGCCGATGGTGCCCAGGATGGAGTACTCCTCATTGGAGACCATCCCGAAGGCGCCACCCTCAAAGCCGAAGGTCTGGAGGAACCACAGCAGCACGCTCATGGCCAGGATCAGGGTGCCCGCCTTGATGAGGAAGCCCTTCACCTTCTCCCACACGTGGAGGGCAATGTTCTTCAGGGTGGGCAGGCGGTAGGGGGGCAGCTCCAGCACGAAGGCGGCGGGCTCCCCCTTGAACACCAGCTTTTTCAGCAGGATACCCGAGAGGATGGCAAAGATCAGGCCCAGGAAATACAGGGAGAACACCACCAGCCCCCCGTACCTGGGGAAGAAGGCGGCGGTGAGCAGGCCATACACCGGCAGCCGGGCGGAGCAGGACATGAAGGGCACCAGCATGATGGTCATCCGCCGGTCCTTCTCGTTTTCCATGGTGCGGGCTCCCATGACGGCGGGGACGGTGCAGCCGAAGCCCATGAGCATGGGGATAAAGGCCTTGCCGCTGAGGCCGAACCGCCGCAGCAGCCGGTCCATGATGAAGGCCGCACGGGCCATGTAGCCCGAGTCCTCCAGGAAGGAGAGGAAGAGGAACAGGATGGCGATCTGGGGCAGGAAGGTGAGCACCCCGCCCACCCCGGCGATGACGCCGTCCACCAGCAGGGCCTCCACCCATGGGGCGGTGCCGGCGACGTTCAAAACGCTCCGGACCCATTCGGCAAAGCAGCCGCCAATGAGGGTGTCTACCCCATCAGCCAGCATTTGACCGGGGCCGAAGGTGAGGGCGAACATGGCCAGCATGGTCAGCAGGAACACGGGAATCGCCAGAAACTTATGGGTGACCACGGCGTCGATCCGATCGGACAGAGTGGGGGTACCCAGGGGCCTGCCCCGGCGCACACAGCCCTCCACCACCTGTTGGATGAACTGATACCGGGCATCGGCGATGAGGGTCTCCCGGTCGCCCAGATCATAGGCGCTCTCATACTCTTGGCAGATTTCCTCCAGCCGGGCCTTGTCCTCCTCCTCCAACCCCAGGGCCTGCTCCACCAGCTGATCCCCCTCAATGAGCTTGATGGAGGCCCAGTGGGCAGGGATGTGGGCGGCGTAGGCCTTGTCGTGGATGAGCTCACCCATCTTGTGGTGGATCTGGTGGGTAAAGTCGTCGTACAGGTCATCGGGCTCCACGGTGACCCCCACGTGCATCTGTCGGTGGGCCTCCTCCAGCAGCTCCTGGATGTTTTTTCCCGACCGGGCGGTGATGGGGATGACAGGCACTCCCAGGGCCCGGGACAGCCCTTCCACGTCGATCCTGTCCCCGTGGCGTTCCACCTCATCCATGAAATTGAGGGCAATGACCATGGGCCGCTCCAGCTCCAGCAGCTGGGCAGTAAGATAGAGATTGCGCTCAATGTTGGTGGCGTCGATGATGTCGATGATAGCGTCGGGGTGCTCTCCCACGATGAAGTCCCGGGCTACGATCTCCTCCATGGAGTAGGGGGACAGGGAGTAAATGCCGGGCAGGTCCACCACGGTAACGCTCTTGCCGTCCACCTCCGCCCGGCCCTCCTTCTTCTCCACCGTCACGCCGGGCCAGTTGCCCACGTACTGGTTGGAGCCGGTGAGGGCGTTGAACAGAGTAGTCTTGCCGCAGTTGGGATTACCCACCAGGGCCAGCTTCATCTGTCGGGTGTCATGGCTGGCGTAGTCGGGCTCCCCGCCATGCTCGGCGGCCTCATGGGCGTGGTCGGCGTCCATCCGGCGCAGGGTCTCCTCGTCGGGCAGGTGCTGCACCATGCCTATGCGCTGCTTTCGGACCTGCGCCCGCCGTTCCCCCTCCTGGCCGGTGGCTACCAGGATCTGGGCGGCATCCTCCTTCCGCAGAGAAAGCTCGTAGCCTCTCAGGTTGAGCTCCAAAGGGTCGCCAAAGGGGGCTATCTTGCGCACCATCACCTGGGTGCCGGGGGTAAGACCCATGTCCACCAGCCGCCGTTTCACCGGTCCCCGGTCGTTGCCTACCCGGAGGATGGTGCCCCACTGGCCGGGGCTCACCTGCTCCAGGGTTATATTGTCCACAGTCTGTTGTTGTTTCATCTTATCCCATCCGATTATGTAAGAGTTAAACGCATCTAATTCCCAGCCCATTATACTACGGCCCCATTGGATGGCGCAAGGGAGAAGGCCCGCCAATTTCAACAAAATCCCACCTTTTTGTGGGCATTCCCGGGAAACATCTGCCAAAGGCAAAAAAGAGCGCCGGGGACTGTCCCCGGCGCTCTCACAGTTTCTGTCTCGTGGTGTGTCTTACTCCTCGTGGTCGTGGTCCTCACAGCCGCAGCCACAGCCGCAATCGTTCTCGTCCTCATCGCCGCAGCAGCAGTCATCGGACAGGTCCAGGGCAAACTTCTGCTGGCAGCTGGGGCACTGGATGACGCCGGCGTCCAGGATGGACTCGTCGATCACCAGAGTCTCGCCACAGTTGGGGCACTCGGTCTCAAAAAAGTCGTCGTCCCCGCCGCAGCAGCAGTCGTCCTCTTCCTCCTCGTCCTCGTAAACAGCCTTTTCCACATCGGCCAGGTCGTCGGACAGGGCGTCGATCTCCTCGCCCAGGGCCTCGTTGTTCTCCTCCAGATCCTCGATGGACATGGAGATCTCCTCCAGGATGCCGATCATCACGGAGATCAGCTTGCCCTCCTTGGACTTCTCGGTGTCGATGTTGAGGCCCTCAGCCAGGCCCTTCAGATACGCGACCTTCTCAGAAATCGTCATAAACAGGTGTCTCCTTTTCTTAACAGTCGGCCTCGAAGGGCCAGTTCGATAAAGTTCCCACCGGGACGCTTAAGCCTTGCAGCGCTCCAGATACTCCCCGGTACGGGTGTCGATCTTGATCTTGTCGCCGGGGTTGATGAACAGGGGCACCTTGATCTCAGCGCCGGTCTCCAGGGTAGCGGGCTTGGTGACGTTGGTAGCGGTGTCGCCCTTGAAACCGGGATCGGTCTCACTGACCTCCAGCTCCACAAAGGTGGGAGGCTCCACGGCGAAGATCTTACCCTTATAGGAGTTGATCTTGCATACCATGTTCTCCTTGACGAAGCGGAAATTGTCGCCCAGCAGCTCAGAACCGATGGGCACCAGGTCGTAGGTCTCGGGGTCCATGAAGTAGTACAGATCGCCGTCGTTGTAGCTGTACTCCATGTCCTTGCGCTCCACATAGGCCTGCTCAAACTTGGCGGTGGGGTTGAAGGAGGTTTCAGTCACGCCGCCGGTAATGACGTTCTTCATCTTGGTGCGCACAAAAGCGGCGCCCTTGCCGGGCTTGACGTGCTGGAACTCCACCACCTGCATGACCTGACCGTCCATCTCGAAGGTCACGCCGTTACGGAAATCGCTGGCAGTAATCGTAGGCATTGGTATTCATCCTCCAAACAGGTATTCAAAAATTCAGCTAAGCTATTTTACCCCATAATCCCTTACTTTGCAAGGCTTTTTAAAGAATAATAAGCTCTTTGGGCGATTTGGTAAGATTCACCGAACCGTCCTCGGTGTAAATAAGCACATCCTCGATGCGCACACCGAATTTCCCGGGCAGATAGATGCCGGGCTCGGCGGACACGGCGGCCCCCACCGGCATGGGAGTGGTGTCCCGGCTGTTGGCGTTGGGGTCCTCATGAATCTCGATGCCTACGCTGTGGCCGAAGCCATGTCCAAAGTATGCCCCGTAGCCCGCCTCTTCAATCACCTGGGCGGCAGCCTTGTGGATCTCCACGCCGGGCACTCCGGCCTTGGCCTTTGCGATGCCCGCCAGCTGGGCCTGGAGCACCGTATCATACACCTTGCGCATCTCCTCGGTGGGCTGACCAATGGCGATGGTGCGGGTCATGTCGGAGCAATAGCCGCCGTACTTGCAGCCGAAGTCCATGGTGAGGAAATCTCCCACCTCCACCTTCCGGTCTCCGGGGATGCCATGGGGCAGGGAGCCGTTGGGCCCTGCCACCACGATGGGGTCAAAGCTCATCTTTTCCGCCCCCAGGCAAAGCATCTCGTACTGCAGCCGGGCGGCGATCTCCCGCTCGGTCATACCGGGCTTGATGAACTTCAGGATGGCAGTAAAGGCCTGGTCGGTGATCTCCTGGGCCCGGGTCATCAGAGCAATCTCCTCGGCATCCTTGGCGGCCCGCAGTCCGGTGACCAGCTTCTGGGCGGGCACCAGGGTACAGGGCAGGGCCTGGGCATAACTGTTGTACTGGGCCACCGTCATGTAGCCGTCCTCAAAGCCCAGCTTCTGGATGCCCAGCTCCTCCACCGCCTTGAGTACCAGGGGCTTCTGGGCGGCGGAGGCGGAGGTCATGGTGATGTTGGCGCCAGTGACCAGCTTTTCTGCCGCCTCAATATACCGGGAATCGGTAAAATAGCGGCACTCCCCTTTGGTGACCACCACGGCGCCCTCGCCGTGGAATCCGATGGCGTAGTACTCGCCGGGCTCGCTGGTGAGCAGCATGGCGTCCAGACCGTACTCCTCCAGCTTGGCGGCAATCTGCTTGAGATGATTCATGATAAAGACTTCCTTTCTGATGGCTTATGGAATCTCCAGCGGTGGGGCCGGCCAGGTGTCCGGCCCCTACAGAGCCTGTTGGTACAGCCCTTTCATAGTCAGCGCGTCCTCTGCCTGCGTACCGGCGCTTTCACAGATAAAGGTGGGGCTCCAGCCCCGGCGGGCCACCTCGGCCATCAGGGGAGCGGGGTCTGGGCCGAATTCTTCTTGGTCAAAGGTCAGGTGCATTTTTTCGCCCCCCTTGGGGGTGAACTGGATCTTGGAAAAGTGACTGTGGAAGCAGCTGGCCCGTTCCTCCCCCAGTACCTCCTGAATGCGGTCCAATATTCGTGCGCTGGCCTCCCGGCCCTCCAGCTCCCCCAGGGAGCGGGCGTACAGGTGGCCGAAGTCCACACAGGGGGTAAGCCTCTCGTCCAGGGTGCACAGCTCCAGTACCTCGTCCAGGTCCCCCAACTGGTTGATCTTCCCCATAGTCTCGGGGCAAAGGGTGATGTGACTGAAGCCGGCGCCGTCGCAGGCTGCCACCACCTCCCGCAGGGACTTCATCGCAATGTCCTGGGCCTCCCGCCGGGTGCGCTTCATCAGGGCCCCGGAGTGGATCACCACCCGCCCGGCCCCCATCCAGTCCGCCGCCCGGCAGGCGGCGGTAATGTAGCCCACGGTCTTTTGCAGGCTGTCCGGGTCCGGGTTGGCCAGGTTGATGAAATAGGGCGCGTGAAGGGACAGGCTGATATTCGCCTCCTTCGCCGCCGCACCCACCTTCCGGGCGGTGTCCTCTCCCACGTTGACCCCTTTGCCACACTGGTACTCGTAGCAGTCCAGCCCCAGACCTGCCAGCCATTTGGGGGCTTCCACAGAAGATTTATAGGGAAAAGAATCGGCGTTGCCCGCCGGTCCGAATCTGGCGCTCATAGTGGTTTTGCTCTCCTTTTCGTCAGGGCACGGAAGGGCCACTCGGCGGCGTACCGCAGGTAGCGCCCCGGGTTGCCCGCCAGGCGGATGGGCTCCACCAGGAGGGTGGTCACCCCAGCCCGACTGCCGCCCAGAATGTCAGTAAAAATCTGGTCCCCCACAATGGCGGTCTGGGCCGGGGTACAGCCCATCCGCTCCATGGCAAGGAAAAAAGAGGTTGGCTTGGGTTTGCCGGCGTGGCCGATAAAGGGGACCCCCAACGCGTTGGAGAACCGCTCCGGACGGCCGGGATGCCGGTTGTTGGACAGAACGAAGAGGGTAACCCCGTGGTCCGCCAGGGACCGAGTCCAGGCCCGCACCTGTTCGGTAGGCTCGGGCACCCCATAGGGTACCAGAGTGTTGTCCAGGTCGGCCAGCAACAGCTGGATGCCCCGCCGGGCCAGGGTCGCCGGTTCGATGTCAAAAATACTCTTTCCTGTCCAGTAGGCCGTCAGCATTCCTTCACCTCGTCTATCCGCCGTTTTGTCCGCATAGGATTATACACGCTTCTGACTGATTGGACAAGGGGGTAGCTGACCGATGGAGCTGAATTTCAAACCGATCCTCACCGTGCCGCCCGACCGCTGCCGGGAAGCTCTGACCTTTGGGCTGCCGGTAGCCCATGCCGCCTACCGAGTGGGGGGCGGCCCCCATCTGTTCCGGGCCAATATGCCGGTATCCGCCCGGGGAGGGCTTATGGGCCTGGATTGCGCAGGATTTGACGGACGGGGACAACCGGAGGCTTTCTGTCAGGAGGTAATGCGGGAATGCGCCGCCCGGGGGTTCACCGGCCTGCTGTGCGATTTTGAGGGGCGGCCCTTCCCCCTGTTGGAGGAGGTCCTCCGCCGGCTGTCCGCTCTGTTCCGGAACCGGGGGTGGCCCATTTACGTCACCGAGCCCTACGGAGGCTGCTGCGAAACCGTCCGGGTGCTGATCTCCTCCGCCCTGTCCGGCGGCTCCCTGACCCAGCGGCTGTCCGAGGCGACGGAGCGGTACGGCAAGGACCGGGTGGTGCTGGCTGTGGAGCGGGTGGCGGAGGATTTCTATCTGCCCTCTCCTGACGGACAGGGCAGGCCCCTCACCCGTCAGGCCCTTCGTCAGACGTTGGAAGAACGATCCCCCTCGGTGTTCTTCTCCTCCGAGCTGTGCGCCCATTACTTCACCTACATGTCCCGAGAAAACGGAGCTCACTTCATTCTCTTCGACGATGCCGGTTCCATCCGCAAAAAGCTTCAGGTGGCCGCCCGGCTGGGCATCCGCCAAGCGGTGCTGTCCTATCCCCAGGTGGATGATCTGCTGGAGGAGCTGCTGGCCTAAAACGTAACAAGCCCCGCGCCGTATGGCGCGGGGCTTGTAAAGTCAGCATCAATAATACTTCTTGCGATTCTTCCGGGCGGCCTCAGACTTCTTGCGGCGCTTGACGCTCGGGCTCTCGTAGTGCTCGCGCTTACGAACCTCGGCCAGAACACCAGACTTGGCACAGCTGCGCTTGAAACGCTTCAGCGCGTTCTCCAAGGACTCGCCGTCCTTCACATGGACTTCCGACATTGACTTCCCCTCCCTCCGAAGCGGCGGGATCCCACCGCCAAAGGGCCACATAGATATGGCTTTAACAGAATCATTGTATTCCTTCTCAGCGCAATTGTCAAGAGTGGATTTTCCCGGGACGTTATTCCACCACCACCGGCGTGGGCTCGGTCTCGCCGGTGCCCACCACGCCGGGGGCCGCGCCGCCGGCCCCGCCGGCCCCGCCGGCTCCGCTGGGCGTCATCTCCGGGCTGGGGGTGGGGC
>NZ_JACJLC010000220.1 GCF_016901955.1 Pseudoflavonifractor phocaeensis | reverse complement strand
CATTTGCGGCGGAAGACCCAAGCGTTGTCTACGACTACCGCTTTGTTACCGAGGACACCATTGAAATCATGGGCTATAACGGCACGGAAACCGACCTGGTGATCCCCTCACAAATCAACGGCTACACTGTGGTGGGGATTGGCGATCTTAATCTTCCAACCCACAACGACAACACGGTAGAAACCGTCGTTGTACCAGACACCGTGAAATACATTGAAAGATTTGCCTATTACCCAAATACGGCTTATTATGTGAGTAATCTGACGAAGGTTACACTGCCGGAAGGCCTGGAAACCATTGGCGATGATGCGTTTGCAAGCGCCCCGGGTTTGTCGGAAATCAACCTGCCCTCCACGTTGAAATCCATCGGCGAGCGTGCTTTCAAGGACTGCAAGGTAGACAATTTTACCATCCCTGCCGGCGTGGAATATATCGGCGCCAATGCGTTCCTCGGCACCGAAATGGTATATAATCTGATGGAACGTGTGTGGGACGGCGGCGACCCCTTTATTGTCATCGGCGGAGAACTGGTAT
>NZ_JACJLC010000219.1 GCF_016901955.1 Pseudoflavonifractor phocaeensis | reverse complement strand
AGTGGCCATCCTGTCAATGCACCATGGCTGCGGTGACCATGCACCATTTCAGCGGTCTGGGTGCACCATTCGTGCGGTCTAAAGGCACCGTTTCAGGCGGCGTATTCACTATACTGAGACCAACAAAAGGAAAGGAGCTGAGCGAAATGAAAAAGCGCATCGGCATTTTGGGGACGGCTCTGCTGGCTCTCACCCTGACCGCCTGCGGCAGCGGCGCCGCCGGTCAGGCGCAATATATCGGCCTGGACGCCGCCAAGGCGGTGGCTCTGGAGGCCGCCGGGGTCCAGGAGGGGGAGGCCACCTTCTCCACCACCGGCCTGGACAAACAGAACGGCATGGATTTCTACGCGGTGGATTTCACCGCCAACGGCGAACACTACGAGTACGACATCGACGCTGTTACCGGGGTGATCATCGACAGCGACACCCCTGAGACCCGGGCCGCGGCCGCCGGGGAGGCGGCCAGCCCCGCTCCCGAGGCCAGCCCTTCCCCGTCTGCCTCCCCGCAATCCTCTCCGGCAGCCTCCCCGGCATCCACCCC
>NZ_JACJLC010000218.1 GCF_016901955.1 Pseudoflavonifractor phocaeensis | reverse complement strand
GGCAGAAGCAGAGTTATTTGTCATTGGGCGGCGTGGGAGAAAAAGCCCTGTTGCATTTCCTTTCTGACCGTCCGAACATCAAGACCGTTTACCTCTGCCTTGACAGCGACCAAGCGGGAAACGACGCTTGCAGCCGCCTTGCGGAGCTTGTACCGGAGGGCTTGACCGTCCACCGCCTTGTGCCGCTGTTTAAGGACTGGAACGAGGTATTGCAGCACCGGGCAGAAATCACAGACGGGAAGTATATCCGGGAAGCTGTTTACGGCTTGAAAGAGCCGCCGCAAGAAGAAACCGTCGAGATTATCCGCATGAGCGAGGTTGACACACAGACCGTTGAATGGCTATGGGAGCCGTATATCCCTTTTGGGAAAGTAACCATTGTGCAAGGCAACCCCGGCGAGGGCAAGACCACCTTTGCCCTACGCCTTGCCGCCGCCTGCACCACTGGGGGAACGCTGCCGGGAATGAAACCCTTGCCGCCATTCCAAGTGATTTACCAGACCGCCGAGGACGGGCTGGGCGATACCGTCAAGCCCCGCTTGATAGAAGCCGAAGCCGACCTTGACCGCGTGCTTGTGA
>NZ_JACJLC010000217.1 GCF_016901955.1 Pseudoflavonifractor phocaeensis | reverse complement strand
ACACGCCTGTCTGCAAAATGGGAAATCATATCCTTTATCGGCATGAAGTTTCCGGGGATGACAGGTAGGTTTCCCATGTAAATTTCGCAGGCACGGCAGATGATCCAGCATATATGCCAGCATCTTGCAATCATTCACATTGGCGGCAGTGAGGCCCACAACAAGCGGAATGCCGTTCTGATCTGTTATGACGTGATGTTTACTTCCAGGGCGACCGCGATCTACGGGGTTGGGTCCTGTGAGTTCGCCCCCCTTTTTGCCTGGATGACAGAGCCGTCAATACAGGCTCTGCTCCAGTCGATCTTTTTCGTATCGTGCAGATTTTGAAGGATAATATGGTGAAGCTTCTCCCAAACGCCAGCTTCCTGCCAGTCCCGAAGTCTGCGCCAGCAGGTCATGCCACTGCCGCAGCCCATCTCCTGGGGCAGATCTTCCCATGGTATCCCTGTCTTGAGAACAAAGATGATTCCGGTCAACGCTGCCCGGTCAGAGATGCGGGGACGGCCTCCTTTGGGTGTGGGTTCATGGTTTGGCAAGAGAGGTTCAACCAGCTTCCACAATTCGTCACTTACCAGCTTCTTGGGCAT
>NZ_JACJLC010000216.1 GCF_016901955.1 Pseudoflavonifractor phocaeensis | reverse complement strand
CGCTTGGACTCCTGCACGGCGATCTGGGCGTTGGCGCAGATGGCGTTGGCCAGCTCCATGGCCTTGTCCATCAGCTCCTCGGCGGGATAGACCTCGCTGACCAGGCCGATGGCCTTGGCCTCGTCGGCCTTGATGACCTTGGCGGTGAGGATCAGCTCCATGGCCTTGGAAATGCCCACGATCCGGGGCAGCCGCTGGGTGCCGGCAAAGCCGGGGGTGATGCCCAGGCCCACCTCGGGCTGGCCGAACTTGGCCTTCTCGCTGGCCAGACGGATGTCGCAGGCCATGGACAGCTCGCAGCCGCCGCCCAGAGCGAAGCCATTGATGGCGGCGATGACGGGCTTGGCCATGTTCTCCAGCTTCAGGAACACGCCGCCGCCGTGTACGCCGAAGCGTTTGCCGTCGATAGAGGAGAAGCCCTTCATCTCGCCGATGTCGGCCCCTGCCACGAAGGAACGGCCCGCGCCAGTGAGGATCATCACATAGATCTCATCGTCAGCGGCCACCTGGTCGATGACGGCGTCCAGGTCGCTGAGCACCTGGCTGTTCAGCGCGTTCAGCGCCTCCTGCCGGTCGATGGTGACCACGCCTACGTGG
>NZ_JACJLC010000215.1 GCF_016901955.1 Pseudoflavonifractor phocaeensis | reverse complement strand
GAGCGCCCTCCGCCAACTCCCCCAACAGCTGGGGCATAGGGGTGAGGCGGAAGGAGATCTCCCGCTCCATCTGGGCCAGGGCGGCGGACAGCTGGACCAGGATGCGCTCCCGCCGGGCCAACCGCCGGGCGGCGGACCAGCCCATCCAGGCCATCCCCCCCGCCGCCAGCAGAGCTCCCGCCAGCCGGATCACAGGGGACTGACCTGGCAGGCCCGGACCCCGTCCCGCCGGGTGAGCACCACCAGCCGCTGAAAGCAGCCTCCCTCCAGCAGAGGGCGATAGATGGGACGGTTCCTCAGGTCCTGGAGTCCGGAGGCGTGGGCGGTACACAGCAGGCTCACCCCGCAATTGGCCGCCAGCAGCAGGGCGGCACAGTCCTCCGGGGCGGTAAGCTCGTCGGCGGCCAGTACCTGGGGGTTCATCCCCCGCAGCAGCATGAGCAGCCCCTCCCCCTTGGGGCAGCCGTCCATCACATCGGTACGGGCCCCCACATCCAGCTGGGGGACCCCGTTCCACAGGGCGGCCAGCTCTCCCCGCTCATCGGCCACCCCCACCCGCAGGGGTGGGTGGGCCCCGCCGTCTGAGACGGTGCGGATCAGGTCCCGCAGCAGGGTGGTCTTGCCGCCCCCCGGCGGGGAGAGGATCAGGGTGCTCTGGAGCCGGTCCCCCTCC
>NZ_JACJLC010000214.1 GCF_016901955.1 Pseudoflavonifractor phocaeensis | reverse complement strand
AATGAACACATCCACCAGCGAAGCTGGTGGTTGTCACTATGCGGGCATAGCCCTTTGTTCCTCGCGGACGCGTACAACGCGTAATACGATCTGCCAACTGCGTAAGGACTGCTACTTGCCGCCCGTAAACGGGCTGTTAGATGGGATTCTCAGTTGTTCTCCCATCTCGTCCTCTTTTAGTTGGTTCCTCACATACTCCGCAATTCGGCTCTCGTTTTTCCCTACTGTGTCCACATAGTACCCTCTGCACCAAAATTCTCGGTTCCGGTACTTGTATTTCAGCTCGCCGAATTGCTCATACAGCATTGTGCTACTCTTCCCTTTCAGATACCCCATAAAGTGCGATACTGACATTTTCGGTGGTATCTCTACAAACAGGTGGATGTGGTTGGGGCACGCTTCCGCTTCTATGATTTTCACCCCTTTCCACTCACATAACTGCCGCAGTATTTTTCCTATTGCTGCTTTCTTTTCTTGGTAAAATACTTTTCTACGGTACTTTGGCGCAAATACGATATGATATTTGCAATTCCATCGTGTATGGGATAAACTATTGATATCATTCAGTCCCATCTGAATGTCCTCCCTTTGCTATTGTTTGTGCAGTTGGCAGACCGCACTTCTATTATAGCAAAGGGAGTTTTTTTATCATTTTCATCGCCATAGGCTTTTTTGAACCACTCGCCTAGCGAGTGGTTTTCTTTATACAAAAA
>NZ_JACJLC010000213.1 GCF_016901955.1 Pseudoflavonifractor phocaeensis | reverse complement strand
CCGAGATCTACAACACCGCTGTGGACGCTCAGGGCCGCACCGAGAACAGCCTGCTCATCGACAAGTTCGACGGCAACATCGCCATCGGCTATCTGTCCGGCTACACCTACGACGAGGCCAAGGGCATCTGGACCTACACCTTCCGCAACGGCGCCAACATGTTCGGCATTGCCAACGCCCTGACCGACAACGACGCCATTCCCGCGGGTGCCGCCGTTGTTCAGAAGTCCACCGTGGACTACACCGGCCTCTATGGCCGTCAGGTCAAGGTGATCTACAACACTGAGGACAACAGCATTATCTATGGTGTGTTCGCTCACGAGAGCAATGTGGTGCTCTCCACCGCTTCCGGCATGATCGACAGCTTTGATGATGCTGCCCGCACCGTGAAGATCGACGGCACCAACTACAAGATGAACGCCGCCTCCGGCGCCATTCCCGTGTACCTGATGAACAGCGGTATCTGGACCAACGCCGGCAACCAGCTGTACCTGGACGATCTGGCGGCCGCCCAGCTGGCTCAGGCCTTTACTTACGATCTGGTGGACAACGACGGCGACGGCAAGATCGACGTTGCCATCGTGACCCCCAAGACCGTGGCTCAGATTACCTATGTGGGCACTGACACCGTCACCTTCAACAACAATGTGGGCGTGAAGAACAAGGACGACCTGGTGATGTACGACGGCTACGCTCAGGGCGACTGGGTGTACTTCATCAACGGC
>NZ_JACJLC010000212.1 GCF_016901955.1 Pseudoflavonifractor phocaeensis | reverse complement strand
CGGTAGTGAAGTTGGTGAGTTTCCAGCGGTAACGTACCAAATCCCGAAGCTGGCGAATATCCGCTGGAGGGATAAAGCTCCCGGCGACGAGGTCGTGCTTGAAGATGTCCGCGATCCACTTGGCGTCCCGCTTGTCCGTTTTCTTGCCTCGGATGGCTTTCACATATTTGGGGTGAGCGAGGACAACATTGCAGGTGCGCTCCAGAATGTTGTAAATGGGAATCCAATACTTTCCGGTGGATTCCATGCACACATCCTTGCAGTCATTCTCGGCCAGCCAGGCAGCACACCGGCGTAAATCACCAGTGAACGTGGAAAAGCGCTTGCTCTTGTAGGTCGTCACGCCCTGCTCATTAGTAGAAGCGATACAGGCAACGACAAAGGATTTGTGGACATCCATCCCGCAGCAGATGCGGTAAACGATTTTAAGCATAACACATCCCCTCGAAACAGTATTTGAGGGAACAGGCAGGGACTGGATGCTCACTGAAAGATTGAAGTAGTCCGTCTCTCCAAAGATAAGGTTACAGGGTTCCATGCCCTACTCATTGGTGCTTGAAAGAGCATCCGGCACACATATATATTCAGTCCAACGCAAGGTTGAGCCTACTCACCTCCACGTGCTCTGTAGTGTGCCTGCTTCCTCAAGTACATTCTAACAAATATCGACTTGCTGCGTTAGGGGCACTGTGTTTCATCCTCTTTGGTGCCTTGGAGCGCAGCGGAAAG
>NZ_JACJLC010000211.1 GCF_016901955.1 Pseudoflavonifractor phocaeensis | reverse complement strand
GGGAGGGGGGTATTCACCCAAGTAAAGGCGTTGTTGGCGGGCTGGGCGGCGGAGATCCGGGCGGCAGCGGTTTCCATGGCCTCCTGCTGGCTCACCTCGCCGGTACGGAGCTTTTGGGCCAGCTCCAGGGCGGTCAGTTCATACAGTTCCATTTGCTCCACCTCACTCTACCGCTTTGGGTACCAGGAAGGCCTCGCCGTCGGCGACGGGGGCCCCGGCCAGCAGGGCGGCCCGGTCACAGGACGGGACCACCTCGTCGGGCCGCATGACGTTTTTGACCGGGAAGACGTGGCTCAGAGGCTCGATGCCGGAAGTGTCCAGACGGTTGAGCACGTCCATATAGGCCACGATGGTCTCCAGCTCAGCGGTCATGGCGGTCTTTTCCTCCGGGGGCAGGCGCAGCCGGGAGAGCTGGGAGATATAGTCAACCATTTCTTCGGTGATTTTCATAGCTATCCTCCTTATGGAACACGTTGCAAGGTGGGAGACCTTCCCCCCTCAGGGGGGAAGGTGCCCCAGTGCGCACACTGGGGCGGATGAGGGGGAGTAAGGGGAAGCCCCCTCATCAGTCAGCCCTTCGGGCTGCCAGCTTCCCCCCTGAGGGGGGAAGCTCTCTGAAAACGACGGGCCTCAGGGCTCCAGCCGGGTGCGGTCCCGGGGGAACAGACAGGCTTTGCGCACGTTGTCCAGACCGCATTCCCCACCGGCGCGGCCGGTGGGGGTCCCCGGAGCGATTTTACATG
>NZ_JACJLC010000022.1 GCF_016901955.1 Pseudoflavonifractor phocaeensis | reverse complement strand
TTTTTTTTCACCGGCAGGCCGTCCTTGGTCACCGCCCCCTCCTCCAGCAGCTTCTGGGCCGCCGAGCGGGTGAGCTCGGGCAGCATCCGGGCCAGAAACTGGTCGGCCCGCTCCCCCGCCCGGTCGGCGGTGAGGTGCAGGGGGGTCATGCTTTTTCCTCCTTGCCCTGGAAGAGCAGGAAGTAGACGCAGAAGGCGATGCCGCCGCAAACGATGCAGATATCGGCCACGTTGAAGATGGGGAAGCTCATAAACAGGGTTTGGAACATATCGGTGACGTAGCCCAGGAAAACCCGGTCGATGAGGTTGCCCACCGCCCCGGCCAGCACCACCGCCAGGGAGACCATGGCAAAGGGGTGGGGGAATACCCGCTTCAGCAGCAGGACCAGCAGCAGTATGGAGGCCGCCGCCGACACCAGAGCTAAAATCCAGGTGTGTTCGGTGAGGATGGAGAAGGCCGCCCCGGTGTTCTTCCAGAAGGTGAGCTGGAGCACGTGAGGCAGAAAGGGGACGCTACCGCCCTCGGGGATGTTGAGACGCACCAGCACCTTGACCAGCTGGTCCAGCCCCACCAGGACGGCGGCGAGGATGACGTAGAGCATAGGGTAGGGCTCCTTTTTCACAAAGTCCCCTTTATTCTACCACGACCCGGTCCATTGGGCAAGCCCCGAAGGGCGGCCGTTCCCCGGGGGGTACATCCAATAGGGGGGCCCGCAGGCCCCCCTGATTGGTCGTTTCAAGGGGGATGGGTGTCGGGAAGGGGGGAAATCGAAATCCCCCCTTCCCGACTGGCCTTTGCCTACTTTCGGCCAGACGAAAGTAGGCCCCCGGAGGGTCAATCCTCTCCGGGGACGGGGATCTCCCCATGCTCTTTTTCATATTGTTCCAGATAGGACTCCACGGCGATGCACAGCTGCATGTTGATGGAGCGTCTGCCCTCTTTGGCAAGCGCACGAATTTTATCCATGTGCGGTTTTTCCAGGCGCAGCGGATATGGATTGGACTGAACAGACATAAACCGTCACTCCTAATGACTCTAATAGATGCTTTCATCATATCTTGTGTCAATTACCCGCACAATAGTTCTAATAGATACAAAAAGATATTGACTATTTGTATCTAAATGATATGATATAGATACAAAAGGAGTGGATGGTATGGCACAAAAACAGAACACCTGCACCATTTCCATTCAGGTTTCCCCGGAAATAAAAGAAAAATCCGCCTGGCTGGCCAGACAGTCCTGCCGCAGCCTGTCCGCCTATGTGCGCCAGCTGCTGGTGGTTCAAATCCGAACGTTTGAGGGAGAACACGGCCCCATTCCAAAGGAAAAAACCGGTGTGACGCATCCGTAGGGCCGGATGCCCATATCCGCCCGCCGGTTCGTGGAGCAAATACGTTACGGAGGGGTGTCCCGGAGGTGGTCATGCCTCCGGCGGCCCACTTTCGACTGGCCGAAAGTGGGCAAAGGCCAATTAAGGCGGGGGATTTCGATTTCCCCCGCCTTAATGATCCACCCCTTAAAACGACCAAAGAGAGGGAACCGCGGTTCCCCCTCTTTGGAATCTTCCCCAGGCTGTTCTGCCGCAAGGTTACCGGCGGCAGGGCCTTACTTCGTAACGGCCCCGCCGCTCGTCCGCAGGAGGCGGCCGTAACCTTCCTCCCTCAGGGGGGAAGGTGGCTGGCCGCAGGCCAGACGGATGAGGGGGCCCGGCGTACCGTTTCCCATCCCGTTACGACGGGCGCCCCCAGGTGCCCCCACGAAATCCTCACGCGCAATCAAAAAAGGACGCCGCAACTGCGGCGTCCTTTTTTGACAATATGGGTTATTCCCCGACAACGGCGGCGCAGCGGGGGCACAGCTCGGCATGATGGCCGTCGGTGCCGATGTGCTCGTTGTGGTTCCAGCAGCGGGGGCACTTGGGGGCCTCGGACAGCTTGACGGCGATGGTGCAGGGGATGAGACAATCCTCGTTCTTCTCGCCCTCTACGGTCTCAGTGGTGACGGTGACCTTGGAGACGATGCACAGGGTAGCCAGATCCTCGGCGGCCAGGGCGGCGGCGTCCTCAGCGGACACGGAGATGGTGACCTCGGTGTCCTGGGCCTTCTTGAACACGCCGGCGCTGCGGGCGTTCTCCAGGGCCTTGTTGACAGCGTCCCGCAGGCTGACCAGCCTGTTCCAGCGCTCCTGGGCGGCCTCGTCCAAGGTGAAGGCGGCGTTGTCGGCGGGCATGTCGTTGAGCAGCACGCTCTCGGCGTCCACGCCCTTGGCGTGGCGCATGGCGTGCCAGATCTCGTCGGAGGTGAAGGCCAGGATGGGGGCGATGAGCCGGGTCATGCCGTCCAGGATGTGGTACAGGGCGGTCTGGGCGGAGCGGCGCTCTTCCTCGCCGCCGCAGTACAGGCGGTCCTTGATGATGTCCAGGTAGAAGTTGGACATATCCACCACGCAGAAGTTGTACACAGCGCGATAGACGCCGTGGAACTCGTACTTGTCATAGGCGACCCGGGCGGCCTTCACCAGCTCGTTGAAGGAGGACAGGGCGAACCGGTCCAGATCCATCAGCTCCTCCACCGGCACCAGGTTGGTATCGGGATCAAAGTCGCACAGGTTGCCCAGCATGTAGCGGGCGGTGTTGCGGATCTTCAGGTAGGCCTGGGAGAGCTGCTTCATAATGTCCTTGGAAATGCGCATGTCCTGGGTATAGTCGGCGGAGGCCACCCACAGCCGGAGCATGTCGGCGCCGTACTCCTTGATGACCTCGTCGGGAGAGACGGCGTTGCCCAGGGACTTGTGCATGGCCTTGCCCTCGCCGTCCACGGTCCAGCCGTGGGTGGCGATCTGGTGGTAGGGAGCCACGCCGTTGACGGCGATGGAGGTCAGCATGGAGGACTGGAACCAGCCGCGGTACTGGTCGCCGCCCTCCAGGTACAGGTCGGCGGGATACTTCAGGTAGGGACGCTCGGCAGCCACGGCGGCCCAGGTGGAGCCGGAGTCGAACCACACGTCCATGATGTCGGACTCCTTGGAGAAGTGGGCCTTGCCGCACTTGGGGCACACGAAGCCCTCGGGCAGCAGGTCCTTGGGCTCACGGTCGAACCACACGTTGGAGCCGTGCTCCCGGAAGAGAGCGGCCACATGGGCGATGGTCTCGGGGGTGACGATGTCGGCGCCGCAGTCGTCGCAGTAGAAGATGGGGATGGGCACGCCCCACACGCGCTGACGGCTGATGCACCAGTCGGAGCGCTCGGAGATCATGGAGATCATCCGCTCCTTGCCCCAGCCGGGGTGCCACTGGATGTCGTCGCAGGCCTTGACGGCGGTGTCCTTGATGGCGTCCACGGAGCAGAACCACTGCTCGGTGGCACGGTAGATGATGGGGTTCTTGCAGCGCCAGCAGTGGGGGTAGGAGTGGGTGATGTTCTCCTTGGCCACCAGGAAGCCTTCCTTCTCCAGGTCCTCCACCACCATGTCGTTGCCCTTGGCGTAGAACTGGCCGTTGTAGCGGCTGTCGGTCATAACGCCCTTGGCGTTGACGGGCACGGGCACCCCGATGTTGGTCAGGCCGGCCTTGTCGTACTGCTGGCAGATCTGGAAGTCCTCGGCGCCGAAGCCGGGGGCGGTGTGGACGCAGCCGGAGCCGGCGTCCAGGGTGACATGCTCGCCGTTGAGGATGACGGACTCCCGGTCGAACAGGGGGTGGGTGGCGGTCATCAGCTCAAACTCAGAGCCCTTCAGCTCGGCCAGCACCTTGCAGGCCTCATAGTCGATGTGGGCGGCCTTGCACACGCTCTCCGCCAGATCCTTGGCCAGCACGTACACGTCGCCGTTAGGCACCTGGAGCAGCACGTAGTCGAACTCGGCGTTGAGGCAGATGGCAAAGTTGCCGGGGATGGTCCAGGGGGTGGTGGTCCAGATCACGAAGTAGGTCTTGGACAGGTCGGTGTACTGGCCCAGCTTGCCCTTGTCGTCCCGGACGGGGAACTTGACAAAGATGGTGGTACAGGGGTCGTCGGCGTACTCGATCTCGGCCTCGGCCAGGGCGGTCTGGTCGGCGGGGCACCAGTACACCGGCTTCATGCCCTTGTAGATCAGGCCCTTCTCGGCCATTTTGCCAAAGACCTCGATCTGCCTGGCCTCGAACTCAGGCAGCAGGGTGATATAGGGGTTGTCCCACTCGCCCAGCACGCCCAGGCGCTTGAACTGCTCGGTCATCTTGGCAATATAGCCCTCGGCGTATTCCCGGCACTTGGTGCGGAACTGAGCGGTGGTCATCTCGTCCCGGCGTACCTTCTTGTCCTTCAGAACGGCGGACTCGATGGGCAGGCCGTGGGTGTCCCAGCCGGGCACATAGGGGGCGTAGTGGCCGGTCATGTTCTTGTGCTTGACGATGATGTCCTTGAGGATCTTGTTCAGGGCGGTGCCGATGTGGATGTTGCCGTTGGCGTAGGGGGGGCCGTCATGGAGGACATAGCTGGGCTTGCCCTCGTTGCGCTTGACCATTTTGTTGTACAGGTCGTGGTCGTACATCTCCTGGAGCATGTCCGGCTCCCGTTTGGGCAGTCCAGCCCGCATGGGGAAGTCGGTCTGGGGCAGGTGGACGGTCTGGTTGTAATCCATGGGTGGTTCTCCTTTTTATTTTGAAATCAATAGAAAACGATGGGATAGACCTTCCCCCTCAAGGGGAAGGTGGCCCACAGGGCCGGATGAGGGGGCGTGGTAAAACAGAACAAACAAAAAGCGCCCCTGTCTCCCAAGAGACAAAGGCGCACACCTCTGCGGTACCACTCTCGTTGTCCCGGGCAGACCGGGACCCCTCAATAGCCGGTAACGGGGCCAGCCGTGCCCGCCTACTGTGGGTTCAGCGGGCCGCTCCGGGGTGATCTTCGCCAGCCGCCCTGACCGCCTCGCACCGATCGGCGGCTCTCTGGGCAGGGGTGGGATGGCTACTCGTCCCCGTCACAGCATTTTGCGTATGAAAAACACTGGGAGACGCCGGTTCCGGCGTCTCCCAGTATCTTACCTGTTCCAAAGGCTCCTGTCAAGGGGGGTCAGCGGATTTCGTAATCCTTCCCAGGTCAGCGGATTTCGTAATCCTTCCCAAACTGGAGGTTGGAGAAATCAATACGCCGGGTGGGCTCGGACAGCACCGGATCCTCTTCCGCGGGCTGGGGCTTCGGCTGGGGCTCGGGCTCACTCTTGTTGCTCAGCTCCATCAGCTCGGCATACAGGCTGGAGGACTCTTCCGAGGGCTGGGCGGGGGCGTTCTCGGCCTCCTCGGACTGGATCAGCTTTTCCACGTTCTCCTCGATGGCCCGGGCGGTATCCCCCACCGGGTCGGCGGAGACGGGGACGGCGGGCGCGGTCAGCTTGGACAGGCCGGTGAGATAGTCCATCTCGTGCTGATAGAGCTCCTTCAGCTTGTCCACGTAGGAAGCGGTGGCCTGCTGGGCGGCGGCCAGGCGCAGCTCCTCGTCCCGGACGGACTGCTGGAGCTGGGCCATACGGGATTTGGCGTCGGCCTCGGCGTTCTGCATCAGCTGATCCCGCTTGCTCTCGGCCTCGGCCACCATGTCGTCGGCCATCTTCTGGGCGGTCATCAGGGCCTTGCGCATGGCGTCCTCGGTGGAGCGGTACTCCTCCACCTTGTCCACCAACACCTTCATCTTGGCCTTCAGGGTGGCGTTTTCCTTGTAGAGGGAGGTATAGTCCGCCGTCAGGATATCCAGAAATTCGTCCACCATTGTCATGTTGTATCCGTTGAATGCCTTGGTAAAGGCGTGTTCAGAGACTTCCTGCGGTGTCAGCATATGTTATTCCCCCGATTTGTATATATCTTTTCCAGTATGACGGGCGGTCCGGGAGGCCCGCCCCTACGTCGTGTAGGGGGCGGCATCCCCGACGCCCCGGTTGCCGTCAGAAATACAGCCCGTTGTTCTCCAGTTCGTCGATGAGATCGCCCAGAATGTCCGCCCCACCCGATGCCGGGCATCGTGCGGGGACCCCGGGATTTGATCTGCACGGGCGAAGTGAATTCGCCCGGCATCAAGGTTTTGGCTCCGCCAAAACGCTTGGGACGCCGGACTCCCGGCGAAACAACGTGGACGGTGCTCTTCTGAACGTACTTTTAGAAATACAGCCCGTTGTTTTCCAGTTCGTCGATGAGATCGCCCAGGATGTCCGCCCCACCCGATGCTGTGCATCGTGCGGGGGCCCCGGTTTTATATCTGCGCGGGCGAAGTGAATTCGCCCGGCATCAAGGTTTTTGCTGCGCAAAAACGCTTGAACGGCGTAACCGCCGCCCCGCCTGCGGCGGGGCCCGGTGGCCATGTTAGAAATACAGGCCGTTGTTCTCCAGCTCGTCGATGAGATCGCCCAGGATATCTACGTTGTAGGGCGTGATGATGTAAGTAGAGATGGCCACCTTCTTGATCTTGCCCTCGTTGGCGTAGGCCACGCCGGACAGGAAATCCAGCAGGCGGCGGGCGATATCCTTGTTGGTGGATTCCAGATTGAGGACCACGGTGCGTTTCTCGCGCAGGTGGTCGGCGATCTCACTGGCGTTCTCAAACCGCTCGGGCTTTACCAGCACCACCTGGAGCTGGGTGGTGGTGTGGATGTTGACCACCTTGTTGCTGCGGCGCTCGCTGTCGGCGGAATAGAAGCTGCCGGTGGATTCCTGGGTGGATTGGCTCTTGACGGCCTTGCGCTCGATCCGGTCGCCGCCGGTGCGGTCCATCCGCTCGCTGCGGGAGACGGGCTCAAACTCGTCCTCGTACTCGTCCTCTACTGCCTCGTCCTCGTAGGGGCGGGCCAGCCGCCGCAGTTCGTCAAACAATCCCATAATCGGTACCTCCTGCACAACTTCAAATATGATGGATGGGCGGGCGGGGGCCAAACAGCGCGGTGCCCACCCGGACCAAAGTGGCGCCCTCCCGAACGGCGTCCTGATAATCGCCGCTCATTCCCATGGAAAGACAGTCAATGATGGTATCATTATCCGACATCTTGGTGCTTATGTCAACATAAAGCTGGCGCATTTTTGCAAAAAATGGCCGGTTGCCCTGAGGACCCTCAGCCACCGGGGGGATGGCCATCAGGCCCCGCAGACGCACATTGGGGCAGGCGGCGGCCTTTCTGGCCAGCTCCAGCACCTCCGACGGAGCAACTCCGCTCTTGGAGTCCTCGTCCCCGATGTTCACCTCCAGCAGGATGTCCTGCACCAGGTCCAGCTTGGCTGCCTGGGCCTGAATGGCCTCCAGCAGATGGGCGGAGCCCACCGACTCGATCAGGTCCACCCGGCCCACCACCTGGCGTACCTTGTTGGTCTGGAGGTGACCGATAAAGTGGAGGGCGGCCCCGGCGTAGGCGTCGTCGTCCAGATGGGCGGTCATCTCCTGCACCCGGTTTTCCCCGCACACGGTGATGCCGGCGGCGATGGCCTGACGGATGGTGTCCGAGGTCTGGACCTTGGTGGCGGCCACCAGGGTGATTTCGGATGGATCCCGCCCCACCTCTTTTGCGGCGGCGGCAATGTTGGCTTTGACCTGAGCAATATTCTCTGCCAGAGACATGGAAAGCACCTCCAAAAAATACACACAGACTAGGCGGTTGGGACGGCAGGTCAGTTGATGACCTTGCCGTCGTACAGCTCGCCGGAGGAAATAATGATCTGATCGCCCGACCGCAGGGCTTTTTTAGACTGGGACGCGGCCGTGCCGGTGACCGGGGTGACCAGGAGGTAGTTTTCCTCCTCTGCCACCACCTCCACCTGTTTGAGCTCAGCCTGCTGACCCACCAGGGCGTAGACGCAGGTGATGCTCACGGTGGACTCCTCTCCGGTCTCCTCATCGGTGACCGTTTTCTGCTCCACCCGCAGGGCCTCCTTGGGCACCCGGATGCCGTTGACCGAGTCAAAGACCAGCTCCACTGTCTGGCGGCGGAGGAGGGTGGTGTCCGACAGGAACTTATCGGTGGACAGCACCGCCAGCACCTGGCCGTCCTCCGCCGCGCCCAGCCGCTCCACCGTCATGTCCACCTCCCCGGACCAGTCCCGGGAGAAACGGACGGTGATGGTGCGGCCCTCCACCAGCCGGCCGGCGTCCTCCTCTGTCAGGGGACAGACGAAGTACCAGCTGGAGTCGGTGATGAGCTTGCCGATGGCGGCGGTGTTTTCCGACAAGGCTTGTCTCTCCAGCTGGCGGAACTGGGCCAGGGTCATGGTGTCCAGGGACGCCGGGGTGAGCACGGCCTCATACCCGTCCACCAGGCCGGAGAAGGTCCCCGGCTGGGGGGCGGTGACCCGGCTGGTGCTCTGGGAGGCCTGGAGGGTCAGGGCCTCGATCTGGGCGTTGACGCTGTCCAGGGAGGCCTGGAGGGTGGCGGCGGTATCCGTCCCATCCTCCAGGTTATAGCTGCGCTTGTAGATCAGGCTCTTCAGCTCCAGGGCCTGCCGCTCCAGTCCGGTCAGATCCCCGGAGGCCGCCGCCCCCCGGAGGGAGGCCATGGCGTCTGCCACCTGGTTGCTGAGCTGGACCGACTCGCCTCCGCCGCCGCCCAGGGTGGACAGGGCGTACTCCAGCTGCTCCTTCTCCAGGTTGAGCTGCTCCAGGGTCTCCCGCTGGGAGATACCAGCCTCGCTCTGGTAGAGCAGGGCCACGGTGCCTCCCTGGCTCACCTTTTCTCCCTCGTCCGGCAGCATCTCCACAGTGCCCCCCACGCCGGTGAGCACCAGCTCGTCCCGTACCACAAAGCCGGTGGCCTCCACGCTGTCGTCCACCGTATAGGAATAGGCCACCACCGTGGGGTAGAGGACCCGGAACTGACTCCAGGCGCTCATTCCCAGGGTGATGAGCACAGCGGCCAGCACCAGCAGCATGATGATACGGGCGGTCAGGTTGCCTTGTTTCATAGGTTCTCCTTTGTCAGTCGGCACGCTCCTCCCGCTCCAGAGAAATGGCCCGCTCGGGCACGATGGTGGAGATGGCGTGCTTGTAAATGACCTGCTGCCTGTCCCCTGTCATAAGTACCACTACAAAGGCGTCGTACCCCACGATCTGGCCCTTGAGCTGGTAGCCGTTCATAAGAAAGGCGGTAACATTGGCCCGGGTCCGCCGGGCCCGAAGCAGAAAGAGGTCTTGCAGGTTGGGTGTCTTTTGCATGCGGATGCACTCCTTTTTCTCTGAGATGCATCCAATATATACCAAATCCGGGGCGGCTTTGGTCGAATCCCGGAGAAGGAATTACATTTCCCGGGACAAGCCTATGCAGGGGAGATGAGGTTCAGATCTGTAGGGGCGGCCTGTGGCCGCCCGCCGGTGATTGTCCGGCCCTGTGGGGCGCGACGACCCCGGCGCGCCATTCCGCTGCCCCCTGCCCCGTCCTTACGCTCTCCCGAACCGCTTTTCAATCTGCTGGCGGGTCAATTCTATCGCCACCGGGCGGCCATGGGGGCAGTACTTGACCGTACCGGCCATCACGGCCTCCGCTACCTTCCGTAGCTCAGCCTCCCCGTTTTTCTGCCCCCCCTTGATGGCCGCCTTGCAGGCCATGGTGTGGAGCAGGGCGTCCCGGGCGGCCTCCGGATCGGCGGTACCGCAGGTGAGCAGCTTACCCGCCAGCTCCAGCAGCAGGTCGGGGATGGCCCCCGCCGCCACGTCGTCGGGGGCGGTGCGGACGATGAGGGCCCCGCCGCCGAAGTCCTCCGCCTCAAACCCGAACCGCTCCAGCAGGGGGAGCCGGGCCAGCAGGGCGGCCCCCTCCTCCGCCGGGGGGGTGAACACCACCGGGGTAAGCAGGGTCTGGACCATGGGCCGGTACCCCGCCGCCTTCAGCCGGTCGAAGTTCATCCGCTCATGGGCGGCGTGCTTGTCAATGAGGAGCACCTTGTCCCCCTGCTCTACAATGATGTAGGTGTTGAGCACCTCTCCCGCCAGTCGCCAGGGGATTTCCTCCGGGACCGGATCGGCGGAGGCGGGGTTGCACGGGCCGTCGGGGACGCCGGCCTCTACGGGCGAGACGGAAGGCTGCCCCTCCGTAGGGGCGGGTCCCAGACCCGCCCGTGGGTGCAGGGGGGCGGATTGGTCGGGCTTGTTCGGCCCCGCCGTAGGGGCGGCCTGTGGCCGCCCGCCGTCCGCCGGGAGCGGGGGAGATTGGGCCGGACGGTGTCCGGCCCCTACGGGCGAAGCGGAGAGCTGCTCCTCCGTGGGGGCGGGTCTCAGACCCGCCCGTGGGTGCAGGGGCTCGGATCGGTCGGGCTTGTCCGGCCCCTCCGTAGGGGCGCACAGTGTGTGCCCGGCGCGTTCCGGGAACAGGGCGGCTTGAGTCGTCTGGCGTCCGGCCCCTGGAGCGGTAAAATCGTGGAGGGGCAACGACCCGCCGCCCCTGTCCGCCGCTTTGCGGAACTGCTCTGCCGTCATGGTCCGGAAGGCGGTCTGATTGGGGGTGACGGTATCCGCCTGCCGGATCGCCCGCCGGGGGGGCTCCTCACCCAGGGCGGCGGGCCGGGAGCGGTCGGCCTCCAGAGTGGACTTGACCGCGTAATACACCGCGTCAAACACCTTTTTCTCGCTGCCGAACTTCACCTCCTGCTTGGTGGGGTGGACATTCACGTCCACGGCGTTGAGCCTGGTGGTGAGGTGGAGGACGCAGCCGGGAAACTTGCCCACCATCTTCTGGTTGGCGTAGGCCTCCTCCAGGGCGGCCATCATGGTGCGGCTTTTCACATACCGCCCGTTGACGAAGAAGTGCTGATAGCCCCGGCTGCCCCGGCAGCAGGTGGGCAGGGACACGAAGCCGGACACGCTCATGTCCTCTCCGGAGCCCCGTACCGGGGTGAAGCCCAGGGCCAGGTCCCGGCCCAGCACGGCGTACAGGGCGGACTTCAGCTGGCCGTCTCCGGGGGTGAGCAGTTCCTGCCTGCCGTCCCGGAGGAATTTCACGCTGACCTCCGGGTGGGACAGAGCCACCCGCTGGGCCATGGCGAAGCAGGCCGCCCCCTCGTAGGCGTCCTTTTTCATAAACTTCAGCCGGGCGGGGGTATTGTAGAACAGGTCCTTCACCACCATGGTGGTGCCCTGGGGACAGCCGGCCTCCTCGTGGTCCACCACCAGCCCACCCTCCAGGGAGAGAGCGGTGCCCAGCTCCTCCCGGTTGGTGCGGGTGAGCAACTGGATGCGGGAGACGGCGGAGATGGCGGCCAGGGCCTCCCCCCGGAAGCCCAGAGTGCCGATGGCCTCCAGATCGTACTCGGTGCGCAGCTTGCTGGTGGCGTGACGGAGGAAGGCGGTCTCCGCTTCCCCGGCGGCAATGCCGCAGCCGTTGTCGGTGACCCGGATGAGGGTCATGCCCCCGTGCTGGATCTCCACCGTCAGCTTGTCCGCTCCGGCGTCGATGGCGTTTTCCATCAGCTCCTTCACCACGGAGGCGGGCCGCTCCACCACCTCGCCGGCGGCGATCAGGTCGGCTACGTGGGGGTCAAGTTGTTGGATATGGGGCATGGGAGCACCTGCTTTCAAAGTGTAGGGGCGGGGCTCTGTCCCCACCCGTTGGAGCTTGTCTGACGGGACGCCCCCTCATCCGTCTGGCCTTCGGCCAGCCACCTTCCCCCCAGAGGGGGAAGGTTTTCCGGCCAAACAGCAGGGGGGCTTACCACCGGCCCAGGGCCAACATAAGGTGGACCCCGTTGAGGACCATATGGAGGAAGATAGGGCTCCAGATGGAGCCCCCCCGGTCGTAGCACCAGGTGAGGGCCAGGGACATGGGCAGATACTGGAGCATCACCAGCAGATACCGGGGGTCAACCCCGCCATAGCCGAACACGAACTGCCACACACAGTACAAAGCGTATATCAGAGTGGACAGCACGTAAGCCAGGACCCGGCTATAGCGCCGGACGGTGCCGAAGAGCAGCCCCCGGAACAGGGGCTCCTCCACCAGGGGCATGAGCACCACCAGCACCAGCAGGGTGGAGGCCGGGTCCAGCAGGTACTGCTGGGGATAGCTGTACAGATTGGGGTTTTCCACCGGCAGGGGGATGAGCATGGTCAGGCTGTGGAGGGCTACCGCTCCTACCAGGCCGGTAAAGAAGGCGAAGAGATTTTCCGGCAACCAGTCCAGCAGCAGGATAAACCCGTTTTTCAGAAAGGACCACAGCACCAGAAAGGTAAGGACGCCGATCAGCAGATAGTATACCACGTTGGCGTGGGCTACCGGGAACTCGCCCTCATAGGAACGCTGTACCCAGCCCATGAGCCAGGGAAAGAAAAAGACGTACAGGGCAAAAAACACCCACCCCCGGCAGAGCTCGGCCCGTTTGAGCTGGGGCTGCCAGATGCGGCGTTGCGGGGTTGGCATGGAGGTTCCTCCTTCGCGCGAGAAAAATAGAAGATCAGTGAGGGAGTCTGGTTGGCTGGGCCATTGGGACCGGCGGCCCCCTCACACCAGCTTTTTCAACTCAAATAACAAATTCATGGCCTCAATGGGGGTGAGAGTGTTCAGATCCGCCAGCCGCAGCCGCCGGGCCACCTCGTTGCCCCCCATATCCAGCAGGGAGACCTGGTCCGCCGCCGGCTTTTCCACCGGCCCGGGGGCCTGGATGCCCCCGGCCTCCAGCTCGGCCAGGATCTGCCTGGCCCGGGCGATGACCTTATCGGGCACCCCGGCCAGCTTGGCCACCTCGATGCCGTAGCTCTGGTCGGCGCCCCCCCGGACGATCTTCCGCAAAAAGAGGATGTCGTCCTTTTTCTTCTTGGCGGCGATGTTGTAGTTCTCCACCCCGGGGATGACTCCCTCCAGGGCGGTGATTTCGTGGTAGTGGGTGGCGAAAAGGGTCTTGGCCCCCAGCTTTTTCTTGTCGGCGCAGTATTCCAGCACCGCCCGGGCGATAGACATACCGTCGTAGGTGGAGGTGCCCCGGCCGATCTCGTCCAGGATGAGCAGGCTCTTGCTGGTGGCGTTTTTCAGCAGCTCCGCCACCTCGGTCATCTCCACCATAAAGGTGGACTGGCCGGCGGCCAGATCATCGCTGGCCCCGATCCGGGTAAACACCCGGTCCACCACCCCGATGCGGGCGGATCTGGCGGGGACAAAGGAGCCCATCTGAGCCATCAGGACAATGAGGGTCACCTGGCGCATATAGGTGGACTTGCCCGCCATGTTGGGGCCGGTGATGATGGCCACGGTGTGGGCCCTGCCGTCCATATGGGTATCGTTTGGGACAAAGAGACTGTCCCTGAGCATCTTTTCCACCACCGGGTGGCGGCCCTCGGTGATTTCGATGGCGTCGGACAGATCTACCTCCGGCCGGCAGTAGCCGTTTTCGGCGGCCACGGTGGCAAAGGAGGCCAGCACGTCCACCTGGGCCACAGCGGCGGCGGAACGCTGGATCTCTCCAACCAGGGCGGCGGCCTTTTCCCGCAGGTCACAGAACAGGTTGAACTCCAGGGCGGTGATCTTGTCCTGGGCCGAAAGGATCTCGTGCTCCAGGTCCTTCAGCTCCTGGGTGATGTAGCGCTCGCAGTTCACCAGAGTCTGCTTGCGGATGTAGTCCTCGGGCACCTGGTCATAATAGGACTTGGAGACCTCAATGTAATAGCCGAATACCTTGTTGTAGCCTACCTTCAGGCTCTTGATGCCGGTGCGCTCCTTTTCCCGGGCCTCCACCCCCGCCACCAGGTCCTTGCCGCCGGTGAGGATGTCCCGCAGCCGGTCCACCTCGGCGTCGTAGCCCGGCCGGATGAAGCCGCCCTCCCGGACGGAGAAGGGGGGCTCGTCCACGATGGCCCGGCTGATGAGGGCCCGCAGGTCGGGCAGGTCGTCCAGCTCCCCGGTGAGGGAGGTCAGCAGGGCGGAGGAACAGGGGGAGAGCAGCTCCCGCAGCCGGGGGAGCTTCCCCAGACCGGCGGACAGAGCCACCAGATCCCGCCCACCGGCAGTGCCATAGACGATGCGGCCGATGAGCCGCTCCAGATCGGTGACCGCCCGCAGGGTGCTCACCACCTCGTCCCGGGTGAGGGAGTCCGTCACCAGGTCCTCCACCGCACCCAGCCGGCGGGTGATGGCCACCGGAGACAGCAGGGGCCGCTGGAGCCAGGCGCGGATGAGCCGGCGGCCCATGGGGGTGCGGGTCTTGTCCAGCACCCACAGCAGGGAGCCCTTTTTCTCCTGGGACCGGAGGGTCTCGGTGAGCTCCAGGTTCCGCCGGGCGGTAAGGTCCAGCTCCATGAACTGCCCCCCGGCGTACCAGGTCAGGACGGACAGGTGGGACAGGTCGGTCTTTTGGGTCTCGTACAGGTAGGACAGCAGGCCACCCACCGCCTGGAGGGCGTGGTCGTCCCCCTGGGGCAGCTGCTCCAGCCCGGCGGAAAACTGGTCCTCCGCCGCCTGCCGGGCGGCGTCCGGCCGGAACCGGGCCTCTCCCCCGTTTTCGCACCGGCAGTTCAGCCGGTGGGTGAGGAAGTCCAGCAGCTGCTGGTCGCTGTAGGCCCCATCGGACAGCACCGCCTCCCGGGGGGCAAACCGGCCCAGCTCGTTGTACAGGTGCTCCTCCTCTACCCCGGAGAAGGAGGCTGCCCCCACCTGGCCGGTGGAGATGTCGCAGAAGCACAGCCCCCAACCGGCGGAGTCGGCGTACAGGGCGCAGATATAGTTGTTGCGGCCCTCCTCCAGCATGGAGTCGGTCATGACGGTGCCGGGAGTGATGATGCGGATGATGTCCCGGTCCACCAGCCCCTTGGCCGCCGCCGGGTCCTCCATCTGCTCACAGATGGCCACCTTGTAGCCCTTGTTGATGAGCCGGGCGATGTAGGAGTCCGCGCTGTGATAGGGCACGCCGCACATGGGGGTGCGCTGGTCCTCCGGCTTGCCCCGGTCCCGGCTGGTGAGGGTGAGGTCCAGCTCAGAGGACACCAGCTTGGCGTCCTCATTGAACATCTCATAGAAATCCCCCAGACGGAAAAACAGGATGCAGTCCGGGTGGAGCTCCTTCATTTTCAAATATTGTCGCATCATGGGGGTGGTGGCTGGCGGCATGGTGTTTCTCCTGTTCTATGTTGGTGTATAGTAGCGGTCCAGCTCCCATTTTTGGGGATTCTGGTCGATATAGGTCCAAATGCAAAGAAAATCGGTTTCCTCCCGGACAATGTGGTCGTGGTAGCCCCGCTGCCAGAGACGGGCGGCGTCCAGCCCCTGTTCTTTGGCCAGAACCACGGCCCGGGATTTGATGGCGCCCACCACCCCGCCAACCGGCGTAGGGGCGACCCTTGTGGTCGCCCGGTTTACCGTCAGCAGCAGGTGGACGTGGTTGGGCATGATGACCCAATGCTCCAACTGTATTTTGTGCTGTCTGATTACATATCGAATGGCTTGGGATACACATTCGCCCAGGGGCGTGAGGTCCAGGAGCGGGCGACCACAAGGGTCGCCCCTACGAATGGTAGAGAGCAGGCAGCGGTGGTTGGTGGTACAAAACGTGAGGAAATAGGTCCCTCCGGAGGAATAATCCCAGGTTTTGAGGTGGAGGCTTTTGCGTGTGGGATGGTCGGGCATAGGGTGTCCTCTTTTACGCCACAGGCTCCCCCATCAAAGACCACTTGTTGGCCCCGGTGATGTGCACGTCCACGAACTGCCCGATGAGGGCGTCCGCTCCGGTCAGCCGCACCAGCCGGTTGCCGGGGGTGCGGGCGGTGAGGCCCTTGTCGTCCTTGCCGTCCACCAGGCAGCGGACGGTTTTCCCGATATAGGCCTTGTGCTTTTCCTCGGAGATCTGGTCCTGCCGCTCCACCAGCCGCTGGAACCAGGCGGCCTTCTCCTCCTTGGAGACGGGGTCGTCCATCTGGGCGGCGGGGGTGCCCACCCGGGGGGAGTAGATAAAGGTGAACAGGGCGTCAAAGCGCACCTGGTCCAGCAGGGTCATGGTCTGCTCAAAGTCCTCAGCGGTTTCCCCGGGAAATCCCACGATCACGTCGGAGGTGATGACCACGTCGGGGATGGCCTCCCGCAGCCGGCGGACCTTGTCCAGGTAGCCCGCCCGGTCGTACACCCGATTCATGGCCTTGAGCACCCGGTCGCTGCCCGCCTGGAAGGGCAGGTGGAAGCAGGGGGCGATTTTGGGGGAGGCGGCCATGGTGTCAAAGAGCTTCTGGGAGGCGTCCTTGGGGTGACTGGTCATGAAGCGCAGCAGGAAGTCCCCGTCAATTTCCGAGGCCGCCTTCAGCAGGTCGGCAAAATCCATAGGCTCGTCCAAATCCTTGCCGTAGGAGTTGACGTTCTGGCCCAGCAGGGTGATGTCTTTGTACCCCTCGGCCACCAGGCCCCGGATTTCCTCCAGAATGATCTCCGGCTGGCGGGACCGCTCCCGGCCCCGGACGTAGGGCACGATACAGTAGGTGCAGAAGTTGTTGCAGCCGTACATAATGGACACCCAGGCCTTCACTCCCTCCTGGCGGACCAGGGGAATGCCCTCGGCAATGGAGCCGGGCTCGTCGGCAATGTCGAAAATACGGCCCCGGCGGGTGACCAGCCGGTGGAAGAGCTCGGGGAACCGCCACAGGGCGTGTGGCCCGAACACCAGGTCCACCTGGCGGTAGCTCTCCTTGATCTTCTGGGCCCGGTGGGGCTCCTGGGCCATGCAGCCGCACACACAGATGAGCTGGCCGGGTTTGGCCCGCTTGGTGTGGACCAGGGCCCCCACGTTGCCCAGCACCCGCATCTCGGCATGCTCCCGGATGGCGCAGGTGTTGATGACGATGACGTCGGCCTCCGCCTCATTTTGGGTAAAGTCATAACCCATCTCGTGGAGATAGCCCCGGATGCGCTCCGAGTCGGCCTCGTTCTGCTGGCAGCCGTAGGTGTCCACAAAGGCCAGGGGGGGCGTGGGCCGGGCGGCGTTGCGCTCGGCGATCTTATGGCAGAACTCCCGCTGGCGCTCCACGTCGGCGGGGGAGATCCTGGTGGTCTGTCGGTTCAAGGCGGTTCCTCCAAACATAGTGTTTCAACGATAAATGATATCACTTTTCCCGGGAAAACACAAGGCCCGTCCCTTTTCATTGACGGCAAAGAAGGGGCAGTATATAATGGGAAAATAACGGGCGGAAAGGCGGGGAGCGCCATGAAAACGCTGGTCATCGAGCGGGACGCGCTGAAAAACAACATTTCAGTGGTGAAGGAGCGGGCCGGAGGGGCCGTGATCTACGGTGTGCTCACCGGGGACGGCCAGGGGGCCGGCACCGTGGAGCTGGCCCGGGCCCTGCGGTCCCAGGGCATCGGCCGGTTCGCTGTGTCCGAGGTGTCCGAGGCCGCCGCCCTGCGGAAGGCGGGCTTTGTGGAGGAGGAGATCCTCATGCTCCGCTGTACCGTGGACCGGGAGGAACTGGAACAGCTGCTGGATCTGAACGTGATCTGTACTGTGGGCTCCCAGGACAGCGGCATGGCGCTCAACGGAGTGGCGGAGGCCCGCTCCACCGTGGCGGAAGCCCACATCCAGGTGGATACCGGCATGGGCTTCGGAGGGTTCCTGGCGTCTGAACCGGAAAAGCTGTTGTCCACCTTCCGCAATTTGCCCAATATCGCCGTGTCTGGCGTGTGTACCCAACTGTATACCAAAAGCCGGAAGGGCAGGGCCTTGTCCGCCCAGCTGGCCGAGTTCAACCAGGTGGTGGCGGCGATCCACGCCGCCGGATTTGAGACGGGCACCGTCCACGCCGCCGGGTCTTACGTGCTCATGCACCACCCCGCCGCCCGGCTGGGCGGCGTCCGGGCGGGGACCGTCCTCATGGGCCGGTGCCGCCGGGTGCGGGGGGACGGCCTGCGTCGGGTGGGCTACGGCGAGGTGACCGTGGAGGAGACCCGCTGGGTGCCCAAAGGCCACATCGTGGGAGGCAACACCCCCGGGCCGGTGAAGCAGGATACCAGGGTTGCGGTGCTGCCGGTGGGCTATCAGAACGGCTTTGGCATGGCCAGACCCTGGGCGGGAGGCTTTTTTGCCGCCCTGCGCCGGTGGCTGGCCCAGCGGCAGATCACGGTCCGCATCAACGGCCAGAAGGCCAGGGTCATCGGCGGCGTGGGGGCCATCGAGACCATTGTGGATGTCACCGAGCTGAAGTGCGCCGCCGGGGACAAGGCGGTGTTTGATATCGACCCCATCTTTGCCAAGGGATTTGTCCGGGAGTACCGGTAGCCGGTATGGCAGTGTTCCGTAGGGGCGGTCTTTGACCGCCCGCGGGCGACCACAGGTCGCCCCTACACCCATCCCGCAACTCACCACAAGAAAGGAATTATTGTTTATGCGAGCGGTTGTGACCAGAGTGAAAAACGCCTCCGTCACCATTGACGGCAAGGTGAACGGAGAGATCGGCCAGGGCTTTCTGGTGCTGCTGGGGGTGGCCCCCACCGACACCGAGGCTCAGGCGGTGAAGATGGCCGACAAGGTGTGCGGCCTGCGGATCTTTGAAGACGAGAACGAAAAAATGAACCTGAACCTGGCGGCGGTGGGGGGATCCCTGCTGGTGGTGAGCCAGTTCACCCTGTACGCCGACACCAAATCCCGCCGCCCCGGCTTCACCGGAGCCGCCAAGCCGGACGTGGCCATCCCTCTGTACGAGAAATTCATGGCGGAATGTACCGCCAAGGGCTTTGACGTGCAGCACGGCGAATTTGGGGCCGATATGCAGGTGTACAGCCAGAACGACGGCCCGGTGACCATCTGGCTGGACACCGATACCATGTGAGAAAGAGGTGCGAATTATGAGGATCCGAGTTTTGCAGGTGGGCCCCATCGGTACCAACTGTTATCTGCTGGAGGACGAACACACCAACACCGCAGCCGTCATCGACCCCGGCGACGAGGCGGGCCGTATTCTGGACGTGGCCCATGGGGATGGGGTGGAGATCAAGCTGATCCTGCTGACCCACGCCCACTTTGACCACACCAGCGGGGTGCCGGAGCTCCACAGGGCCCTGCCCGACGTGCCTGTCTACCTCCACCCCGACGACGCCGCCCTGCTGGGTAACCAGGTGTACCCCGGCCTGGGCTGTACTCCTGTCCTGTACAAGAACGGAGACACCCTTGCCCTGGGCGAACTTACCATTGAGGTGCTCCACACCCCCGGCCACACCCCCGGCGGGGTTACCCTGAAGGTGGAGGACGCCCTGTTTACCGGGGACACCCTCTTCCAGGGCTCCATGGGCCGCACTGACCTGCCCGGCGGGTCCTATGAGACCATCATGGCCTCCCTGGCCCGGCTGGGACGGCTGGAGGGGGACTACAAGGTGCTCCCCGGCCATATGGGTGGCTCCACCCTGGAAAAGGAGCGGCAGGGCAACTACTATATGCGGGAGGCCCTGGGGCAGTAAGCCGGTCCCCGTTTATTTCCCCGGAAAGGATTTTCCGCTATGAAGCTGTACTTGAACGGCCACGATTACAAATACGCTACCGAGCAAATGTTACTGACCCTCTTCCCCGGTCAGCGCCCCCAGTATCCGGAGGAGGAGCCGGAGCCGGGGGAGGACGCCCTCACCCTGTCTCTCAGCCGGGGGAGGGCCTGGGCCACCGCCACGGCAAAGCTGTGTTACGGCGGACAGGCATACAAAGCCAGCCGCCGGTGTAAACTGGAAGAGCTCACCGATCCCCTCACCACCGACCGGGCCCTCCAACGGATTTTGAAGCTGGCTTTTTACGACGCCGGGGTGGCCGCCCGAGGGAGTGAGCCCCCCTGGGGGGCCCTCACCGGGGTGCGCCCTGTGAAGATCCCCACCAAGGCCATTCTGGCCGGGGCCACCCCCGCCCAGGCAGAACGGGTGCTACAGCACACCTACCACGTCACCCCTCTCCGGCGGCGGCTGGCCATGGACTGTGCCCAGGCCAGTCTGGACGCCCTGGCTGCTTTGCATCCGGGGGAGGTTTCCCTTTACGTGGGTATCCCCTTCTGTCCCACCCGGTGCGCCTACTGCTCCTTTGTGTCCGCCGACGTGGGCAGGGCCCTCAAGCTCATCGAACCCTTTTTGGAGGCCCTTTCCCGGGAAATCCGGGCCACCGGCAAGGTGCTGGAGGAGACCGGCCTGAAAGTGCGCGCCATTTACTTTGGAGGCGGCACCCCCACCACCCTGTCCGCCTCCCAGCTGGACCGGCTCATGGGAGAGCTGGCCGATCAGCTGGATCTGTCGGCCTGCACCGAGTACACCGTGGAGGCCGGACGGCCGGACACCATTACCCGGGAAAAGCTGGCGGTGCTGGCCCGGCGGGGATGTGACCGGGTATCGGTAAACCCCCAGTCCATGGAGGACCACGTGCTGGCCGCCATGGGCCGGGCCCACCGGGGGGCGGATATCCTGGCCGCTTATCAACTGGTCCGGGACAGCGGTATCGGCTGCGTCAACATGGATCTGATCGCCGGCCTGCCCGCCGATACGGTGGACGGCTTCCGGTCCTCCCTGGACCAGGTGCTGGAGCTGGGCCCGGAGAACATCACCGTCCACACCCTGGCTCTGAAAAAGGGCTCCAGGCTGATGGAGGAAAACGCTGCCATCCCCTCCGGAGAGGAGGTGGCCGCTATGCTGGACTATGCCTGGGCTGCCCTCCGGCAGGCGGGGCAGCGGCCCTACTACCTGTACCGGCAGAAGTATATGTCTGGCTCCTTTGAGAACGTGGGCTGGAGTTTGCCGGGCTATGAAAACCTGTACAACATTTGCATGATGGAGGAGCTCCACACTATCCTGTCCCTGGGCGGCGGGGGGATCACCAAGCTGGTGGATCACAAGGCCGGACGCATCGTGCGCATCGCCAACCCCAAGTACCCCAAGGAGTATCTGGACAAGATCGACGCCGTCTGCGCCGGAAAGGAGCAGGTGGCTCTGTTCACGGCCCACAGTAAGGAGGAATGACCGTGCCCTATCAGCTGCAAGACATCAACCGCGGCCTGCGGACCGATCCGGCGGGCTACCTGGCCCGGTGTGACCACGCCTATCAGGGGCGGATCGAGGCCGCCGTGGACCAGATCCTGGCGCGGATGAAGGACAGTCCCATCGTACTGCTGTCCGGCCCTTCCGGCTCGGGCAAGACCACTACCGCCATGAAGCTGGAGCAGGAGCTGGAGCGCCGGGGGGTGAACTCCCACACCATCTCCATGGACAATTACTACAAGACCCTGAACCGAAAGACTGCCCCCCGTACCCCCGAGGGGGATATTGACTACGAGTCCCCCAAGCTGCTGGACCTGGACCTGCTGGACGAGACCTTCACCCGCCTGTCCCGGGGGGATTGGGTGGTGGTGCCCAAGTATGAGTTCGCCCGGCAGATGCGCAACGACAGCCGGGGCACCTTTTTGAAGCTGGACAAAAACGAGATCGCCATTTTCGAGGGCATCCATGCCCTCAACGACGATATCGCCGGCCGCCACCCCGAGGCCACCGGCCTGTACATCTCCGCCCGCTCCAACGTGCTGGAGGGGGAGGAAATGCGGTTCAAGGCCACCTGGATGCGGATCTCCCGCCGGGCGGTGCGGGATTATAATTTCCGGGGCACAGACCTTTTGGAAACGCTGCTCATGTGGTATAATGTGCGCCGGGGCGAAAAAACCTACATCTCTCCCTTTAAAAACCGGGCGAATATCGTCATCGACTCCTCCCTGCCCTATGAGCCGTCGGTGTTTGCCCACTATGCCGCCGCCCTGGGGGAGGCGGTGGACCAGATCCCCCGGGACAATCCCCGCCATCAGGAATTTCATGATCTGGTGGACGCATTCCGGTACTTTGAGCCGGTGGACCTGGACCTGGTGCCCCCCGAGTCCCTGATCCGGGAGTTCATCGGCGGGGGGAGCTATAGCTATTGAGGGGACGGCATCCTGGCCGATCACGGCGGGCGGCTGATAGCCGCCCCTGCAGAGGATGCCCGGGGCTGTCCGTAGGGGCGGTCTTTGACCGCCCGCGGGCGACCACAGGTCGCCCCTACGGGTCGATCTGCAAGTCAAATGAGGAATGGCGGGGGCTTGTCCCCCGCCCGCTCCCCATCCCAATCTCTGGTAAAAACATAGGAAAGAAGGAAAACTACCATGTCAGAATGTACCCACAACTGCTCCACCTGCGGCGAGAGCTGCGGGGAGCGCACCGCGCCCCAGGATCTCCACGAGCCCGCCAACGGCCTGTCCTCCATCGGCAAGGTCATCGCCGTGGTCAGTGGCAAGGGGGGCGTGGGCAAGAGCCTTGTGACCTCATCCCTGGCGGTGGCCATGCGCCGGATGGGCAAGAAGGTGGCCGTGCTGGACGCCGACATCACCGGCCCCTCCATCCCCGCCGCCTTCGGCGTCCACACCCGGGCTGAGGGCAGCGAGCTGGGCATCTACCCCGCCCAGACCCGCACCGGCATTGAGATCATGAGCCTCAATCTGCTTACCGAGCACGAGACCGATCCGGTGGTGTGGCGGGGCCCTGTCATCGCCGGCACCGTCAAGCAGTTCTGGACCGACGTGATCTGGGGGGACGTGGACTATATGTTCGTGGATATGCCCCCCGGCACCGGCGACGTGCCCCTGACCGTGTTCCAGTCCCTGCCGGTGGACGGCATCGTGGTGGTCACCTCTCCCCAGGACCTGGTGAGCATGATCGTCACCAAGGCGGTGAAGATGGCCGAGCTGATGCATATTCCCGTGCTGGGTCTGGTGGAGAACTATTCCTACTTCCAGTGCCCCGACTGTGGCAAGCGCCACGCCATCTTTGGGGAGAGCCACATCGAGCAGGTGGCCGACGGTCTGGGCCTGAAGGTGCTGGCCCGGCTGCCCATTGATCCCGCTGTGGCCGCCGCCTGCGACGCGGGCAAGATCGAGGATCTGGAGCCCAACTATCTTGCCGACGTGGCCAAGGCCCTGGCGGAGTGAGGAGATCCAAACCAATCCTTCACAAAAGATTCATATTTGGTTCAAAACGGGTTCACAGGAAGCGAGTAGGATAACACCGTGGTCAACAAAGACCACCCTCTCTTTCCTCTCTTTTTCAGATCTTGGAAACACAGGCCCGCAACAGGCGGCGGGCCTGTGTTTCTGCGTTTATCCCAAAGGAGGACAAGCTCATGCCGTCCAGACTGAAAAAACGCCGCCGCTCTCCCCTGCTCCCTCTGCTGCTGGTCCTGGTGCTGCTGTGCGGCGGGGCCGTCGCCTGGCATCTGTTGGCCGCCCCGGCGGCGGAAGACACCGCCGGCCTGCCCGACTGGGTGGAGGAAAAGCTCCTTCCGGTCAACCAGTACTCCCGGCCGGGAGATCCCCTGGAGCAGGTCAACGGGGTGGTGGTCCACTATGTTGGCAACCCGGGCACCACAGCGGCTCAGAACAACAGCTATTTCAAAAACCTGGCTGAGACCGGGGAGACGTACGCCTCCAGTCATTTCCTCATTGGTTTGGATGGAGAGGTGCTCCTCAATGTCCCCCTGGAGGAGATCGCCTACTGCACCGGCCCCCGGAATTACGACACCATCTCCATCGAGTGCTGCCACCCCGACGACACCGGGGAATTCACCCAGGCCACCTATGACTCCCTGGTGAAGCTGGTGCAGTGGCTCATGGACAAGTACGATCTGGACGCCACTCAGGTCATCCGCCATTATGACGTCACAGGCAAGGAGTGCCCCCGGTACTATGTGCGCAATCCGGAGGCCTGGACAGATTTTCTGGCGGATCTGGGATAATAGTCCGGTTTATAGGACAGCTCTTCTGGTATCCTGTACCCAACGATACAGGAAAGGAGCGCAGCCCTATGGAATTTGAGTTTCGCTATGTCAACGGTCACATCGAGGTATACGACGCCGCCGGACGATTCCGGTTCTCCGCCGACTCCCAGGGGGAGGCGCTGGCCGAGCTGGAGGACCAGGCGGCATAACAGAAAGGGACCTGCCCCGGCAGGTCCCTTTCTTGACACTTTAGGCCCCTTTAGGGTAATATAATATAATACGAGCGCCGGCCTGGGGGCCGGCAGTTTTACGATATGAGGAGAGGCCCATGGCAAAGAGTACGTCCCAAAAAGGCTACGGCAACGAATCTATTTCCTCCCTCAAGGGAGCGGACCGGGTGCGCAAACGCCCGGCGGTGATCTTTGGCTCCGACGGGCTGGAGGGCTGCCAGCACGCGGTGTTCGAGATCCTGTCCAACGCCATCGACGAGGCCAGAGAGGGCCACGGCAATCTCATCACCCTCACTCGGTACGCGGACAAGTCCATTGAGGTAGAGGACTTTGGGCGGGGCTGCCCGGTGGACTGGAACGAGAAGGAGCAGAAGTACAACTGGGAGCTGGTGTTTTGCGAGTTGTACGCCGGCGGCAAGTACAACAACAATTCCGGGGACAACTACGAGTACTCCCTGGGTCTCAACGGCCTGGGCTCCTGCGCCACCCAGTACGCCAGCGCCTGGTTTGACGCGGTGATCCACCGGGACGGGTACGAGTATACCCTCCACTTTGAAAAGGGAGAAAATGTGGGCGGCCTGAAAAAGGAGCCCTACAGCGGCAAAAAAACCGGCTCCAAATTCCGTTGGCTCCCCGACCTGGAGGTATTTACCGACATCGATATCCCGGAGGCCTTTTACCTGGATGTGCTCAAACGGCAGGCGGTGGTCAACGCCGGTATTACCTTCCGGTTCCGCAACCAGGTGGGGGGCAAGTTTGAGACCACTGATTTCAAGTATGAAAACGGCATCGAGGACTATGTGAAGGAGCTGGCGGGGGAAAATCCCCTGACCCAGCCGGTGTTCTGGCAGACCGAGCGGCGGGGCCGGGATCGGGCGGATAAGGATGAGTACAAGGTCAAGCTGAGCGTGTCCTTCTGCTTCTCCAATACGGTGCAGGTCATTGAGCACTACCACAACTCCTCCTGGCTGGAGCACGGGGGCTCCCCGGAGAAGGCGGTGAAATCGGCCTTCGTCAATGGCATCGACGCCTTTCTGAAGGCTCAGGGCAAGTACCAGAAGAGTGAGAGCAAGGTCACCTGGGCCGACGTGGAGGACTGTCTGGTGCTGGTGAGCAACAACTTCTCCACCCAGACCTCCTATGAGAACCAGACCAAGAAGGCCATCACCAACAAGTTCGTCCAGGAGGCCATGACGGAATTTTTGCGGGCTCAGCTGGAGGTCTATTTTATCGAAAACCCCTTCGACGCCGCCAAGATCTCCGAGCAGGTGCTCATCAACAAGCGATCCCGGGAGAACGCCGAGCGCACCCGGCTGAACATCAAGAAGAAGCTGTCGGGCAATGTGGACATCTCCAACCGGGTGCAGAAGTTCGTGGACTGCCGCACCAAGGATACCACCCGCCGGGAGCTCTACATCGTGGAGGGCGACTCGGCCCTGGGCAGTGTGAAGCTGAGCCGGGACGCGGAGTTCCAGGGTATCATGCCGGTGCGGGGCAAAATTTTGAACTGTCTGAAGGCGGACTATGCCAAGATCTTCAAAAGTGAGATCATCACCGACCTTTTGAAGGTGCTGGGCTGCGGGGTGGAGGTCCACGACAAGCACGCCAAGGACCTGGCGGAGTTCGATCTCATGAACCTGCGCTGGAACAAGATCGTCATCTGTACCGACGCCGACGTGGACGGGTTTCAGATCCGCACCCTGATTTTGACCATGCTCTACCGCCTCACCCCCACCCTCATCCAGCGGGGCTATGTGTATATTGCCGAGTCCCCCCTGTACGAGATCAACTATAAGGAAAAGACCTGGTTTGCCTACTCCGACGCCGAGAAAAACGACATCGTCAACGGGGAGCTGGCGGGGAAGAAGTGTTCCATCAACCGCTCCAAGGGTCTGGGCGAGAACGAGCCGGACATGATGTGGCTCACCACCATGAACCCGGAGACCCGGCGGCTCATTAAGGTCATGCCCGAGGATGTGGCCAACACCGCTGCTGTGTTTGACCTGCTCCTGGGAGACAACCTCCAGGGCCGGAAGGACCATATCGCCGAAAACGGGTACAAATACCTGGAACTGGCGGATATTTCGTAAGAGGATGAAAGAACATGGCTAAGAAAAGAACCCCCGAGGAGGGGGCGAAGAAGGTCAACAACCCCAACGTCATGGGCCTGCGGCCCGAGGTGCTGGAGCAGCCCATCACCCAGACCCTGGAGCTCAACTACATGCCCTACGCCATGAGCGTCATCGTCTCCCGTGCCATCCCGGAGATCGACGGCTTCAAGCCCTCCCACCGGAAGCTGCTGTACACCATGTACCAGATGCACCTGCTGGGCGGCAGCCGCACCAAGAGCGCCAACGTGGTGGGCCAGACCATGAAGCTCAACCCCCACGGCGACGCCGCCATCTACGACACCATGGTGCGCCTCTCCCGGGGCTATGGCGCCCTGCTCCACCCCCTGGTGGACTCCAAGGGCAACTTCGGCAAGGTATACTCCCGGGACATGGCCTGGGCGGCCAGCCGGTACACCGAGGTGCGGCTGGACCCCATCTGCGCCGAGCTCTTCCGGGATATCGACCAGGACACGGTGGACTTTGTGGACAACTACGACGGCTCCATGAAGGAGCCCACCCTGCTGCCCACCACCTTCCCCAACGTGCTGGTGAGCGCCAACCAGGGCATCGCCGTGGGTATGGCCTCCAACCTGTGCGGGTTCAACCTGGGGGAGGTGTGCGACGTCACCGCCGCCTATCTGAAAAATCCCAAAATCAACCTGATGGAGCACCTGAAGGCCCCCGATTTCCCCACCGGCGGCCAGCTGCTGTACGACGAGAGCGCCCTGCGGCAGATCTATACCACCGGCCGGGGCTCCTTCCAGGTCCGGGCCCGGTGGCGGTATCTGAAAAGCGAGAACCTCATCGAGGTGTACGAGATCCCCTACACCACCACGGTGGAGGCCATCATGGACAAGGTGGCCGAGCTGATCAAGGCGGGGAAGATCAAGGAAATCGCCGACATGCGGGATGAGACCGACCTGAACGGCCTGAAGATCACCATTGACCTCAAGCGGGGTACCGATCCGGACAAGCTGATGGCCAAGCTCTTCAAATCCACCACCCTCCAGGACGCCTGCTCCTGCAACTTCAACATCCTCATCGCCGGCATGCCCAAGGTCATGGGCATCGGGGAGATCCTGGAGGAGTGGACCGGCTGGCGAATGGACGGGGTGCGCCGCCGGACCTACTATGTGATGAAAAAGAAGCAGGAGAAGCTCCATCTGCTGAAGGGGCTGAAAAAGATCCTGCTGGATATCGACCGGGCCATCAAGATCATCCGGGAAACCGAGGAGGACGCCGAGGTGGTGCCCAACCTGATGATCGGCTTCGGCATCGACAACATTCAGGCGGAATATGTGGCCGACATCAAGCTGCGCAACATCAACAAGGAGTATATCTTAAAGCGCATCGAGGAGGTGGCCGGGCTGGAGGAGGAGATCGCCGACCTTCAGGACCTGGTCAACAACCCCGGCCGGATCAAGAAGCTCATCATTTCCGAACTGGCGGCGGTGAAGAAGAAGTACGCCGTCCCCCGGCGCACCGAGATCGTCTACGACTACCAGCCCGCCGGCGCTCTGGAGGAGGACGACGAGACCCCGGACTACCCGGTGCATGTGTTCTGCTCCCGGGAGGGATACTTCAAAAAGATCACCCCCCAGTCCCTGCGGATGAGCAGCGAGCAGAAGTATAAGGAGGGGGACGGCCCCTTCCTGTACTGGGAGGGGAGCAACCGGGACGAGCTGCTGGTGTTTACCGATAAGCAGCAGTGCTACAAGACCCGTCTCAGCGACTTTGACGACAGCAAGGCCAGCGTGCTGGGGGACTTCCTGGCCACCAAGCTGGTCATGGATCCCGGCGAGAGCTTTGTGTGGGCCTGCCTCACCAGCGACTACACCGGCAGCCTGCTGTTCTTCTTTGAAAACGGCAAGGCCGCCCGGGTGGAGCTGTCCGCCTACCAGACCCAGACCCGGCGGAAGAAGCTGACGGGAGCCTACTCCGACAAGTCCCCCCTGGCGGGGGCCCTCCACATTAAGGAGGATCTGGAGGCGGCGGCGATCTCCACCGAGGGCCGCTGTCTGGTGTTCCACACCGCCCTGCTCTCCCCCAAGACCACCCGCTCCACCCAGGGAGTCAACGTGATGACCCTGAAGCCCAAGTGGAAGGCGGAGCGGATCCTTCCCCTGGGGGAGACCCACATCGTCAACGCGGCCCGGTACCGGGCCCGGTCCCTGCCGGCGGCGGGGGCCCTGCTGAAGGAGGAGGACCGGGGGGAGGAGCAGCTCACCCTGCTGGACTGACCCAAAGCCCAACAGAATTTGGAGTGTGTTATGAAAAACCTGTTGAAACAGCACCTGGTACCCTATTTGTGGATCACCCTGGCCTCGGCGGTGTACGCCGTGGGCTTCAACTGGTGCTACGAGCCCAACCAGATCGGCTTCGGCGGAATCACCGGCCTGGGCCAGATCATCAACTACCTGCTGCCCTGGGCCCCCATTGGTACGGTGGTCATCATCCTCAACGTACCCCTCTTTATTCTGGGGTGGAAGTTCCTGGGGGGGCATATCCTGATCTCCTCCCTCTACGCCATGTTTATTTCCTCGGTGTTCATTGACGTGCTCCACCTGCTCTATCAGTTCAAGCCCATGGACCCCATGCTGGCCTGCATCTTCGGGGGAGTGCTGATGGGGGGCTCCCTGGGCGTCGTGTTCCTCCAGGGGGCCACTACCGGGGGTACCGATCTGGTGGCCCGGCTGCTCAAGCTGCGCTTTGCCTGGCTGCCTATGGGCAAGATCCTGCTGGGGGTGGACCTGTCGGTGATCCTGGCGGTGGCGGCGGTGTTCGGCAACCTGAGCTCCGCCCTGTACGGCATCGTGGCCCTCTACCTGTCCTCCTTCGTGATGGACAAGGTGCTCTACGGCCTGGACAACGCCAAGGTGGCCTATATCATCAGCGATTCCTACGAGGCCATCACCCAGGCCCTCATCCACGACATCGACCGGGGGGTCACCATCCTCCACGGCCAGGGCGCCTGGACCGGGGCGGAGAAAAAGGTGCTGATGGTGGCCTTCAAGCAGAAGCAGATCGTGGAGATCAAGCGGATGGTCAACGGCATCGACCCCAATGCCTTCCTGGTGGTGTGCGACGCCCACGAGGTGCTGGGAGACGGCTTCCGGGCCTATCAGGAAAACGATATCTGAGCCATGACAGACAGAAAGAAAGGAAGGATCGGTATGGCGGATTTCACCAAAGTGAAGGAAAACCTGGAGAAGCGGGGCTTTGACGTGACCTGCTTTGCCACCAGGGAGGAGGCGGCGGACTATCTGGCCGGCAGGCTGGCGGGCAGGACGGTGGGCCACGGGGGCTCGGTGACCCTCCAGGAGCTGGGCCTGCTGGACAAGCTGGCGGGCCGGGCCACGGTGGTCAGCCACTGGAACGGCCACACCCATGCCGAGGCGGCCGCCGCCCCGGTGTACCTGTCCTCGGTGAACGGCCTGGCGGAGACCGGGGAGATCATCAACATCGACGGCACCTGTAACCGGGTGGCCTCCACCGTGTTCGGCCATGAGGAGGTCTACTTTGTGGTGGGGCGCAATAAGCTGGCTCCCGATTACGAGGGCGCCCTGTGGCGGGCCCGGAACATTGCCTCCCCCAAGAACGCCCAGCGGCTCAAGCGCAAGACGCCCTGCGCCGCCAAGGGGGACAAGTGCTATGACTGCAACAGCCCCGAGCGGATCTGCCGGGCCCTGGTGGTGCTGTGGGAGAAGCCCAACGGCGTGGGCCGGTGTGAAGTGGTGCTGGTGGACCAGGATCTGGGCTATTGAGTGTTGAAGGGAGGGACAGCCTGTGAAACGATCCATATTGGCTCTGGCCCTGTGCCTGGTGCTGCCGCTGTCAGGCTGTACCTCCCTGTCCGGCTCCATGTATACCGTGGTGGAGCCCCACGTGGAGCAGCCAGTGCTGGGAGAGGATTCGTCCACCATCAAAGCCGGGACCTACTCTGAGCTGGTAAACGGAGTGCTGTTCTTTGTGTCCCAGGGTATTGAGGAGGGGACCATCCAGCTCACCGACTACACCGGCGACGTGGAGGAGGATTTGAACCGGGCCTGTCTGGAGGTGGCCACGGACGACCCTCTGGGGGCCTATGCCGTGGACTTTATCAAAAACGAGTATACCACCATCATCACCACCTATGAGGCTACCATCACCATCGCTTATCGCCGCAGCCAGGAGCAGATGAACAGCCTGATTAACATTACCGGCACCAGTGCCATTGAGACCGAGGTGGCCCAGGCCCTGGCTGCCTTCCAGACCGAGCTGGCCATGCGGGTGGGCTACTTTACCGGAGACGAGGACACGGTGCTCGGGCAGCTGCGGCGGGCCTATTACGAGGACCCCGCCGCCGCCCTGGGGATGCCCCAGTGCACGGTGAATCTCTACCCCGACTCCGGCACCCAGCGGATCGTGGAGCTGCTGCTCACCTATCCCCAGGAGCCCGCCGTCCTCCAGCGCCGCAGCCAGCAGCTGCGGGAGAAGGCGGACGAGCTGGTGGAGCCGGTGGGGCAGCAGATCGACAGCCGCCAGCTCTCCCTGCTGCTGGAGCTGCTGCTCGGCGCGGTGAAGGTGGATCCCCAGGGAGGCGTCACCGCCTGGGACGCCCTGCTGGGAGAGGGGGCCAACCATGAGGGCCTGGCCCTGGCCTTTCAGCTGCTGTGCGACGCGCTGGAGCTGGACTGCGCCCTGGTGGAGGGCACTCTGGAGGGCGAGACGCACTTCTGGAACCAGGTTACCTACAGCGGAGCCGCCCGGTTTGTGGATCTGAGCCGCAGCCTTACCCAGCTCTGGACCCCGGCTCAGCTTGCCGAACTGGGCTACCAGTGGGAGGAGCAGGAGACTGGCTGACCAACAGCGAAAAATTTAAAAAAACCCTTGACAGCGGCGGGACGTGCTGCTATAATAACCACCGTCGCTTGCAGGTGTAGCTCATCTGGTAGAGCGCCACCTTGCCAAGGTGGAGGTAGCGAGTTCGAGCCTCGTCACCTGCTCCAGAAAAAAGAGACAGGACATAAGTCCTGTCTCTTTTTTTGATGATGTATGGGAAAATTTAGAATTTTCTTCTGGCGTGTACCGGGGGCCGCACTGTGACCGGCGGGCGGGTCTGGGACCCGCCCCTACGGCAAAATCGCAGTCGGTTCCCGTTCACCCACCGGTTCCCGCACCCGTCCGCCTTTGTTCAGGCCAGGAAAAATCCCGCCGCCGTCACGGCCACCATGGCAAAGATAGCCGCCGACAGGGCCAGCTCCAGAGCCAGGCCCAGGCTCCACCGCCGGGTGGGGACGGGCGCCTCCTGGGTCCCCTCCTCCGGCACCGTCTGGGGTTCCTCCAGCGCCTTCCGACAGGCCTCGAAATCCAGCACCTTGCCGGCCTTCCGATGGCACCGGGGCAGGACGGTACAGTAGGCCTGTCCCTGGCCGCCGCTGGCCTGCTTCCGCAGTCCGTTCCGCAGAACGACCCTGGCCTCGTCCAGTGTGAGATACATGGTTTCCATACCGTTTCCTCCTTTGTTCCGGTGTCTGGGGTCTGTGATGGCTTGTACCTATGAGACGCACCAGTGCCGGAAAAAGTTCCCGTCTGCCTGACTGAAACTTTTGTTCGATGAAAGTATACAACATATGTTCGAGAAACGCAAGAGGAAAGTAGGACCCGCCCTTGGAAAGCCGGCGGGGAAAGTCCCTGCTATGGGACAGGACTTGTCACCGGGGGCCAGGTCTGGTATACTGGGCCAAATGGTTTTTTTGAGAGGAGAACTGTTACCGTGAAGGCGAACAATATTACTCTGATCGGTATGCCCGGCTCGGGCAAGAGTACCGTGGGGGTACTGCTGGCCAAGACCCTGGGCTACCGTTTTTTGGATACCGACCTGCTGATCCAGCAGCGGGAGGAGGCCCTGCTCCAGGACATTCTGGACAAGCTGGGGGTGGAGGGCTTTCTGGACGTGGAGGAGGCCGCCATCGCCGGCCTGGACTGCGAGGACACGGTGGTGGCCCCCGGCGGCAGCGCCGTGTGCCGGGCGGGCGCCATTGGCCGCCTGAAGGAATTGGGCAAGGTGGTTTACCTCCACGTGCCCCTGGCGGAGCTGGAGCGCCGGGTGAGCAACATCACCACCCGGGGCATCGCCATGGAGCCCGGCCAGACCCTGGCCGACGTGTACGCCATCCGGGAGCCCCTGTACCGGAAGTACGCCGATCTGACGGTAGACGTTATGGAAAAGAGCTCTCTGGAGGAGACGGTGGCGGCGGTGGTGGCCTGCCTCCGATAGGTCGCCCGTTGTTTCCCTTGTATTTTCTGAAAAAGGTGCTATACTATAGCATAACGAATTTTTTGCACGAAATGCCCGCCGGCTGGCCGGCGGGCTTCGTTATGTTTTTCCTGCCGCCGCGCGGCAGCTGATACTTTTTGCCGCCCCCGGCGCGGAAGGGGCGGCCCAGGAAAGGAACGAACCACATGACATTCCAGGAGCTGGGCCTGAAAGGGCCCATTCTGAAGGCGCTGGCCCAGCAGGGCTATGAGCGCCCCTCTCCCATCCAGGAGAAGGCCATCCCCCCGGCGCTGGCGGGGAAGGACGTGCTGGGCTGCGCCCAAACCGGCACCGGCAAGACCTGCGCCTTCGCCGCCCCCATTCTCCAGCGTCTGGCCGCCCGGCAGGTGAAGGGCCGGCCCATTCGGGCCCTCATCCTCACCCCCACCCGGGAGCTGGCCCTCCAGATCCAGGAGAGCTTCCAGGCCTACGGAAGGCATCTCCCCCTCCGCTCTGCCGTCATCTTTGGCGGGGTGGGTCAGAACCCCCAGGTGGAGCAGTTGAAAAAAGGGGTGGACATCCTGGTGGCCACGCCCGGCCGGCTGGGGGACCTGTACAACCAGAAATTCGTAGACCTGTCCCGGCTGGAGATCTTCGTGCTGGACGAGGCCGACCGGATGCTGGACATGGGCTTCATCCACGACGTCCGCCGCATTCTGGGCTGGCTGCCCAAGAAAAAGCAGACCCTGTTCTTTTCGGCCACCATGCCCCCGGAGGTACAGGGCCTGGTGGACTCTCTGCTGGTGGACCCGGTGAAGGTGGCGGTGGATCCGGTATCCTCTCCGGTGGAGGTTATCCAGCAGAGCCTGTACTACGTGGACCGGGGCAACAAATCCAAGCTGCTGGCCTCCCTTATCTTTGAGCTGGGAGTGAAGAACGCCCTGGTATTTACCCGTACCAAGCACGGGGCCAACAAGGTGGCCGGGGACCTGGGCAAGGCCGGGATCTCCGCCGCCGCCATCCACGGCAACAAGAGCCAGACCGCCCGGCAGCAGGCTCTGGCCGACTTCAAGAGCGGAAAGGTCCAAGTGCTGGTGGCCACCGATATCGCCGCCCGTGGGCTGGACATCGAGGAGCTCTCCCATGTGTTCAACTACAACCTGCCCGATGTGCCCGAGACCTACGTCCACCGCATCGGCCGCACCGGCCGGGCGGGCCACGGGGGCACCGCCATCTCCTTCTGCGACGCCAACGAGAAGGAGGAGCTGAAGGCCATCCACAAGCTGCTGGGCCGGCCTATCCCGGTGGTGGAGGGCCACCCCTGGCCCATGGAGATCTTCGAGCCCCTGCCCAAGGACAAGAAGGGCCGGGTCATCAATCCCGAGGACGCGGAGGCCCGGGCGGCGGCCAAGGAGAAGCGCCGCCAGCGGGACGCCGCCAACAAGGCGGCCGCCCAGGCCAAAAAGGAGGCCAGGGCCGCCCCGGCGGAGCCGGCCCCCGTCCTGCCGGAGAAGAAGAAGTCCAGGCGGGGGGTGCGCAACAGCGCCACCCTGGAGGAGGCCCTGACGGCCACCGCCCCCGCCCATCCCGCCATGCCCGAGCCGGAGTTCACCGACTTCCGCCGGCCCGACCCCTTCGCCAGCGACACCATCATGGACGCCACCGCCCGGCTGCTGGCGCCTCGGAAACTGAGCCGCCAGCCGGAGCGGGAGCAGCGGCGGGAGAAGAACCTGCCGGGAAAGGAGCGGAAGCCGGAAAAGCCCAACCGGAAGGAGCGCCGGGGCCAGGACAAGCCCCAGCCGGCCCCCTCCTCGGTCCCCGCCCCCCTGAACGGGCGGAAAAAGCGGGGAGGCAGCCGGGGCCGGGGGAGCCGTCCCCCGGAGGTCACCATCCGCTCCAACGGCCAGAAGGACTCCACCGAGCAGCCCAGCCTGATGAAGCCCTATTACCTCAGTGACGACTGAGCCGGGGCGAGGTCGGCCTGCAACTTTTTCAGACAGCCCTCACTTACCAATTTGACAGTATCCCGGACCCGGAGCGGAATGCCGCTCCGGGTCCGCTGTTTTTGCCAGTTCCAGCCCCGGATAAGGGGAGCGGACAATGGTAAGATGCACAAAAATAATTTTTTGTCAAAAAATTAACAAAAAATATGTCTGGCAAAAAATATAGACTCAGTGCGAAAAAACGACAAATTTCTCAGACTTATGGAGATAAAAATTGTATATATCAAGCTGAAAAAAAGGAAGGAAAAAAACTAAACTGGCAATTTTAAACTTGAAATCTTAGGTCAATTGAAGTATCATAATTGATAACATCGATCAGATTGTTTTCAACGGTTATTCCCTGGGAAGAGAGAGGGCGACTGTTAAGAGCAATGAGATGGGGAAAGGCGGTGAGAGTATGTCTCTGGAAGCGATCCAGCAGGTGACCCAGGCCGAGCAGACCAACCGGACCCGGAAGGCGGAGGCCCAGGCTGAGGCCAAGCGGCTGGTGACCGAGGCGGAGCGGGCGGGCAAGGCCCGTCTGGCGGAGGTCCAGGCCCAGGCGGAAGCCCAGGTGCGGGGCTTTATGAAGCAGGCCGAGGACCAGGCGGCCAAGCATGCGTCGGAGGTCACGGCGCAGACTCAGAAGGCCTGTGACGCACTGCGGGCCAAGGCGGAGGGCCGGCTGGCCGACGCCGCTGCCAGCATCGTGAGAAGGGTAGTGAAGAACTGATGTCCATTGTGAAAATGAAGCGGCTGCGGCTCATCGGTATGCTGGACCAGCGTCCGGACATGCTGCGCCGGCTTCAGCATCTGGGCTGCGTGGAGATCGACGAGCCCGGGGACCGGTCGGACGATCCCCAATGGGCCAGCCTGACGCGGCCGGACACCGGGGCGCTGAACGAGGCCAGGGACGCCCGTTCCAGCGTGGAGAACGCCCTGAAAACCCTGAAAAAGTACGGGCCCAAACAGAAGGGCGGACTTCTGACCCCCAGACCGGTGATCACCGAGGGGGAGCTCTTTGACGACGGCGCCTATCAGACCGGCCTGGCCGACGCCGGGCGGCTGGTGGAGCTGGACCGGAAGATCTCCACTCTGTACGCCGAGCAGAACAAGCTGAGAACCCAAAAGCTGGCGTTGGCGCCCTGGCTGACGCTGGATATCCCCCTGGAGACCGCCTCCACCCCCGACGTGGCCGTGTACTTCGGCACCGTGGCGGCGTCCACCGACCTGGACGCCATGGAGGGGGCCCTGAGGGCCGTCACCGATCTGTATGAGCTCATGCGGGCGGGGGCGGACAATGAACTGAAGTATGTGGTGTTCCTCTGCCACCGCAGTGTGGAGGAGGGCTGCCAGGAGGTGCTGAAGGAGTACGGCTTTTCCCGCTCCGCCCTCCGGGGCTGGACAGGCACCGCAGCGGAGAACGACCGCCAGCTGGACGCTCAGCTGGCTGCCGCCGCCAGGGAGCTGGAGACCACCATTGCCCAGGTGGGCTCCTTTGCCCCCCGGAAGGGAGCCCTGGAGCAGTGCCTGGACCGGGCCGAGCAGGAGATCGCCCGGGAGGAGGCCCGCTGCCGCCTGATGGACAGCGCCGCCGCCTTCTTCCTGGAGGGCTGGGTCCCCGTCCCCGACGAGGACAAGCTGGCCGGGATGCTGCAGGAGTACACCTGCTGCTGGGAGACCCAGGACCCGGCGCCCGAGGACTACCCGGTGGTGCCGGTGAAGCTGAAGAACAACAGGCTCACCGAGCCTCTGACCACCATCACCACCATGTATTCCCTGCCCGCCTATGACGGCGTGGACCCCAACGGGCTGATGATGCCCTTCTATGTGTTCTTCTTCGGGTTCATGTTTGCCGATCTGGGCTACGGCCTGATTTTGGCGGGGGCCTGCGCCTTCATCAACCACAAGACCCACCCCAAGGGAGGCTTCGGCCAGCTGATCCGGCTGATGATCATGTGCGGCATTTCCTCTGCCGTCATCGGCTTCTTCACCGGCGGGTTCTTCTCCGACTTTTTGGCCCAGTTCACCAGTATGCTGGGCCTGTCCCAGCCGGTGATCCCCTTCCTGTCGGTGCCCGACGGGGTGACGGGCGTGCCCGGTCCCCTGCTCAACGTGATGGGGGACCCCATGACCGTGCTGGTCTTCGCGCTGGCGGTGGGCTTTGTCCAGATCGTGGTGGGCATGATCGTGAAGTTCTGGATGCTCTGCCGGGACGGCCAGGTGGTGGACGCCATCCTGGACATCGGTACCTGGTGGGTTATCTTCGCGGGCATCGGCCTGTTTGCCCTGGGTGTGGGCAATGTGGCGGGCTATCCGGTGGTGCTCATCATCGGCTGCCTGATGCTGCTGGGCCAGGGCCGCACGGCCAAGGGCTTCGGCAAGGTGACCGCCATCATCGGCGCGGTGTACAACGGCGTGACGGGCTATTTCGGAGATATCCTCTCCTACTCCCGTCTGATGGTCATGATGCTGGCCGGCTCCGTGATCGGCCAGGTGTTCAATATCCTGGGCGCCATGCCCGGTGGCGGACTGCCTCCGGCCATTGGCATCCCCATTTTCTTTGTGATCTTTATCATCGGCCACGCCTTCAACATCGGCCTGAATGTGATCGGCACCTACGTCCACACATCCCGTCTGCAATATCTGGAATTCTTCAAGCAGTTCTATAAAGAGGGCGGACGCCCCTGGCGGCCCCTGAACATTGAGACTAAGTACGTCGATATTAAGGAGGAACACTAACATGACATTCGGTGAATTTCTGACCCAGTACGCTGGTGCGTTCTTTGGTTTCCTGGGCGCCGCTCTGGCCGCCGGCCTGGCCTGCGTAGGCTCCGCGAAAGGTACCGGCCTGGCCGGTGAGGCGGGCGCCGGCCTGCTGGCCGAGGACCCCTCTCAGTTCTCCAAGTGCATGATCCTGCAGGTCATCCCCGGCACCCAGGGCCTGTACGGCCTGGTCATCGGCTTTTTGGCCCTGATGAAGATGGGCCTGTTCAGCGGCACCGTGGGTGAGCTGACCATCGCCCAGGGCCTCATCGTCCTGGCCGCCTGCATCCCCATGGCCCTCGGCGGCCTGCTCTCCGGCATCGCCCAGGGCCGCGTGGCCGCCGCCTCCATCAACATCGTGGCCAAGAACCCCAACGACTGGTCCAAGGGCATGGTGCTGTGTATCATCGTCGAGTTCTACGCCATCCTGTCCCTGCTGATCTCCTTCCTGATGATCATGTTCGGCTTCTAAGCTGAGAGGTAGACTATGGACGGAATTGAAAAAATCACCGGGCGGATCGCCGCCGACGGCGCCCAGGAGGCCCAGGCCATCCTGGACGAGGCCCGGGCCCAGGCGGAGGCCATCACCGCCCGCTATGAGGCCCAGGCCCAGCGGGAGAGCGAGGAGATCCTCGCCCGGGGCCGGCGCAACGCCGACGAGCGGGTGGAGCGGCTGGCCAGCGTGGCCCAGCTGGACGCCCGCAAGCTGGAGCTGGCCGCCAAGCAGGAGATGCTCTCCAAGGCCTACGACCTGGCCCTGGAGCAGCTGGTGAACCTGCCCGACAAGGAGTATGTGAAGCTGCTGGCCGACCTGGCCGTCAAGGCTTCCGTCACCGGCAAGGAGGCGGTCATCTTCTCCCAGAAGGACCGCACCCGCTACGGCAAGCAGGTGGTCACCCAGGCCAACGAGCGCCTGAAGGACGGACACCTGACCATGTCCGAGCAGTCCCGGCCCATCCAGGGAGGGCTCATCCTCAGCGACGGGGACGTGGAGGTCAACTGCACCTTCGAGACTCTGGTGCGCCTCCAGCGGGGCGAGATGGACCGCGAGGTGGCCAAGGTGCTCTTCGACTGATGCGCTCCTTGCAAGTAAGGAGGCAACATTTTGGCTAAGATCAAAGATACCGATTATCTCAGCATATCCGCCCGCATCCGGGCCATGGAGAACCGTCTCCTTACCCGGGAGCGGATGGAGCGGATGCTGGACGCCCGCAGCGACGAGGAGGCCGTCAAGGTCTTGTCCGAGTGCGGCTACGGGGAGCTGGACGGCCTGACCAACGCCGGACTGGACCAGATGCTCTCCGCCGCCCGGGGCGCCCTGTATAAGGATCTGAAGGGTGCCGTGCCCGACCCCCGGCTGGTAGAGGTGTTCCAGCTGAAGTACGACTACCACAACGCCAAGACCCTCATCAAGGCCGCCGCTGTGGGAACCGACCCCGACCGGCTGCTGATGGAGGGCGGACGGTGGACCGCCGCCCAGATCAAGGAGGCCTACCACCGGGACAGCCTGCGGGACTTTACCGATACCTTCCGCCAGGCTATCGTCCAGGCCCGGGAGCTGCTCAATGCGGGCAACGACCCCCAGCTGGCTGACTTCATTCTGGACCGGGCCTATTTCGCCGAGATGGGGCAGCTTGCCAGGGAGACGGGCAGCGATTTCCTCCAGGGCTACGTAAAGCTGTTCATTGACGCCACCAACCTGCGTTCCGCCGTCCGGGCGGCCCGCATGGGCAAGGGGGGCGACTTCCTCAACCAGGTGCTGCTGCCCGGGGGCAACGTGGAGCCCCACGTCTATACCTCCGGTAAGGGCTCCGACCTGGCCGCCCTGTTCCGGGCGGGCCCCCTGGGCGAGGCCGCCAACCTGGGCAGCACTCTCACCGCCCCCGGCAGCGGGGAGCTCACAGCCTTCGAGCGGGCCTGTGACAACGCGGTGATGGGTTATCTGGCCCAGGCCCGGCGGATCCCCTTTGGGGAGCAGGCGGTGATCGGCTACCTGTACGCCAGGGAAAGCGAATTTACCGCCATCCGCACCATCCTGTCCGGCCGTATGGCGGGGCTGGAGGGCGACACCATCCGGGAAAGGTTGCGTGAAGCCTATGTCTAAATATCGTATCGCCGTGCTGGGAGACAAGGACAGCGTGTTGGGCTTCAAGGCTCTGGGGCTGGACGTCTACCCGGCGGAGGACGTGGAGGAGGCCAAGCGCACCCTTCACCAGCTGGCCAAGGAAAATGTGGCGGTGATCTACCTTACCGAGCAGTATGCCGCCGGCATGGCGGCCGAGGTGGCCCGGTACAAGGACGAGCTTACCCCCGCCATCATTCTCATCCCCGGCAAGGACGGCTCCCTGGGCATTGGAATGGCCAACGTCAAGAGCGCCGTGGAGCGGGCCGTGGGTGCGGATATCCTGTAACAAAGCCGGGATGGCTGCCATGTATGGCGGCCCCGCGGCAGGCCTTTTGTATTGCGGAATGTAGGGCCGCCATATCTGGCGGCCGCCATCCCGCTCTGATTTCAAATTCAAACCTGAAAGAAGGTTAGAGTATTTTGAGCGGAAAAATTGTGAAAGTCTCCGGTCCGCTTGTGGTGGCCACCGGCCTGGCTGACGCCAATATGGCCGACGTGGTCCGGGTGGGCGAGCAGCGCCTCATCGGTGAGATCCTCACCATGAACGGTGACGCCGCCTCCATCCAGGTGTACGAGGAGACCTCCGGCCTGGGCCCCGGCGCCGTGGTGGAGACCACCGGCGCCCCCATGTCCGTGGAGCTGGGCCCCGGCATCATTGAGAACATCTACGACGGTATCCAGCGCCCCCTGGAGGGCATCATGAAGAAGGCGGGCTCCAACAACCTGCCCCGCGGCGTGGAGGTCCCCGCCCTGGACCGGGACAAGAAGTGGCAGTTCAACGCCACCGCCAAGAAGGGTGACAAGGTCATCGGCGGCGACGTGATCGGCACCGTCCAGGAGACCAGCGTGGTGCTCCACAAGATCATGATCCCCCCCACCATGAGCGGCACCATCGAGTCCATCCAGTCCGGTGAGTTCACCGTGCTGGACACCGTGGCCGTGCTGGTGGACGACAAGGGGGAGAAGCACAACCTGACCATGGTGCAGAAGTGGCCCGTCCGTGTGGGCCGCCCCTACAAGCATAAGTATCCCCCTCGCACCCCCCTGCTGTCCGGTCAGCGCATCGTGGACGCCATGTTCCCCGTGGCCAAGGGCGGCACCGCCGCTATCCCCGGCCCCTTCGGCTCCGGCAAGACCGTCATGCAGCACCAGCTGGCCAAGTGGTCCGACGTGGACATCGTGGTCTACATCGGCTGCGGCGAGCGTGGCAACGAGATGACCGACGTGCTGCGGGAGTTCCCTGAGCTGGTGGACCCCCGGACCGGCGAGTCCCTGATGAAGCGGACCGTGCTGATCGCCAACACCTCCGATATGCCCGTGGCCGCCCGTGAGGCCTCCATCTACACCGGCATCACCATCGCCGAGTACTTCCGCGACATGGGCTACCATGTGGCCGTCATCGCCGACTCCACCTCCCGCTGGGCCGAGGCTCTGCGTGAGATGTCCGGCCGTCTGGAAGAGATGCCCGGCGAGGAAGGCTACCCCGCCTACCTGTCCTCCCGTCTGGCCCAGTTCTACGAGCGGGCCGGCATGGTGGAGTGCATCGGCTCCGACGAGGACCGCCGGGGCTCCCTGACCGCCGTAGGCGCTGTTTCCCCGCCCGGCGGCGACCTGTCCGAGCCCGTGTCCCAGGCCACCATGCGTATCGTCAAGGTGTTCTGGGCTCTGGACGCCTCCCTGGCCTACCGCCGTCACTTCCCCGCCATCAACTGGCTGAACTCCTACTCCCTGTACCTGGACTCCCTGAAGCCCTGGTACGATGAGAACCTGGGGCCCCAGTTCATGGTCAACCGTGACAAGTCCATGTCCATCCTCCAGGAGGAGGCCAGCCTGAACGAGATCGTGCAGCTGGTTGGTAAGGACTCCCTGTCTGCCGGCGACCAGCTCACCCTGGAGACCGCCAAGATGCTCCGCGAGGACTTCCTCCAGCAGAACGGCTTCATGGAGGTGGACTGGTACTCCAGCTACGAGCGCCAGGACAAGATGATCCAGATGATCCTGGACTACGACAAGCTCTGCCGGGCCGCCATCGAGAAGGGCGCCCCCGTGTCCGAGCTGTTCAATATCCCCTTCCGTGAGAAGATGGGCCGTGCCAAGAGCGTGCCCGACGACCAGTTCAAGACGGTCTACGCCGACATGGCCCGGGAAATGGAAGAGGAGATCGAGGCCATTGCGGCCAAGGGAGGTGCTGAGGCATGATCCGTGAATATCGTACCATTCAGGAGATCAACGGCCCCCTGATGGTGGTCCGGAAGGTGTCCGGCGTCACCTACGACGAGCTGGCCGAGATCCAGCTGTCCGATGGCTCCATCCGCCGCTGCAAGGTGCTGGAGGTCAACGGCGACAACGCCGTGGTCCAGCTCTTCGAGTCCTCCGCCGGCATCAACCTGAAGGACTCCAAGGTCCGCTTCCTGGGCCATCCCCTGCAGCTGCCCGTGTCCGGCGACATGCTGGGCCGGGTGTTCAACGGCATGGGCCGTCCCATCGACGGCGGCCCCGAGATCATGGCCGACGAGTACCGGGACATCAACGGCCTGCCCATGAACCCCGCCGCCCGTGACTACCCCAACGAGTTCATTCAGACCGGTATTTCCACCATTGACGGTCTGAATACCCTGGTCCGCGGCCAGAAGCTGCCCATTTTCTCCGGCTCCGGTCTGCCCCATGCCGCTCTGGCCGCTCAGATCGCCCGTCAGGCCAAGGTGCTGGGTGACGACGCATCGAACTTTGCCGTGGTGTTTGCCGCCATCGGCATCACCTTCGAGGAGTCCGACTTCTTCGTCCAGGAGTTCCGCCGCACCGGCGCCATCGACCGTACCGTGCTCTTCACCAACCTGGCCAACGACCCCGCCGTCGAGCGTATCGCCACCCCCCGTATGGCCCTCACCGCCGCCGAGTACCTGGCCTTTGAGAAGGACATGCACGTGCTGGTCATTCTCACCGATATCACCAACTACGCCGAGGCCCTCCGCGAGGTGTCCGCGGCCAAGAAGGAAGTCCCCGGCCGCCGTGGCTACCCCGGCTACCTGTACACCGACCTTGCCACCATGTACGAGCGGGCCGGCCGTCAGCTGGGCAAGAAGGGCTCCATCACCATGATTCCCATTCTGACCATGCCCGAGGACGACAAGACCCACCCCATCCCCGACCTGACCGGCTATATCACCGAGGGCCAGATCATCCTGTCCCGTGAGCTGTACCGCAAGGGCGTGAATCCCCCGGTGGACGTGCTGCCCTCCCTGTCCCGTCTGAAGGATAAGGGCGTGGGCGTGGGCAAGACCCGGGAGGACCACGCCGGCACCATGAACCAGCTCTTCGCCGCTTATTCTACCGGTAAGGAGAACAAGGAGCTGATGAGCATCCTGGGCGAGGCCGCCCTGTCTCCCACCGATCTGCAGTACGCCAAATTTGCCGACGAGTTTGAGAAGCGCTATGTCTCCCAGGGCGTGGACGAGAACCGCTCCGTCATCGAGACCCTGGACCTGGGCTGGGATCTGCTGAGCCTGCTGCCCAAGGCCGAGCTGAAGCGTATCAAGCCGGAGTATATCGAGAAATACCTCCCGAAAAAGGAGGGATAAATCATGCCGGCCATTAACGTAAACCCCACCCGGCAGGAGCTCACCCGGCTGAAGGGCCGGCTCAAGACCTCCATCCGGGGCCACAAGCTGCTCAAGGACAAGCGGGACGAGCTGATGAAGCAGTTCATGGACGTGGTGCGGGAGAACCGGGCCCTGCGGAAAAAGGTGGAGGAGGGGCTGATGCGCGCCCACGGCTCCTTCACCGTGGCCTCCGCCCTCATGTCCACCGAGATGCTGGAGCAGTCCCTCATGTACCCCAAGCAGGCGGTGGAGCTGGACATGACCTTCCAGAACATCATGAGCGTCAACGTGCCCATGTACCACTTCAAGACCAAGAGCGAGGACGCCGGGGAGATCTACCCCTACGGCTTTGCCGCCACCTCCGGTGAGCTGGACGGCGCCGTGGACGCCCTGTCCGGGGTCTTTCAGGACATGCTGAAGCTGGCCGAGATCGAAAAGACCTCCCAGCTGCTGGCGGAGGAGATCGAAAAGACCCGCCGCCGGGTCAACGCCCTGGAGTATGTAAAGATCCCGCAGATGCAGGAGGCCATCAAGTATATCTCCATGAAGCTGGACGAGAACGAGCGGTCCAACACCATCCGCCTGATGAAGGTGAAGGACATGCTGCTGAAGGAAGCCATCGAGGAGCGTCAGGAAGAGGACGCCCGCGTGGTGGAGGCCTTTGGCGAATCCGGCGACGCCTCTGTGTAAGCCGTCCCTCCACTGTCAACCAAAGAAAAAAGAGTCTGCCGCGCGGCAGACTCTTTTTTTGCTCCGCCGCCGCAGGGAACCGACGGCGGAAGTGGTGCTGTATGGGGGTCACGGCTCCTCCTCCCGGGGCAGGGAGGAGTTGCAAAAGGCGTTTTTCAGCAGCTGGATGCTTGCGGACAGCAGCTGGTCTCCCTGGGGGAAGACCTCTGAGGTCAGGCCGGTGTGGCTGGCGTTGAGCAGGCCGTTGAGAAAGACCAGAAGGCAGAAGGCAGCCATATCACTGGGGATCTGGAGGCGCTGGCCCTTCTGTGCCAAACAGGCGTCCAGCAGCTGCTGGGTAAGGTGGAGTACCTCCAGCCCGGCTTCAAACTTGGTCCGGGCGGTGTGCTCCAGGGAGGTGCCGGTGTAGTGGTCCTGAAGCGGAGCCTTTTTCTGAACCATGGTCTGGAAAAAGGCGGGGTGAGTGCGGGCAAAGTCCGCATAGGCCTGGAAGAAGGCGTCCAGCCTTGCCTCTGGGTCGGTGTGGGCGGCCACAGCCTGCCGCAGATCGTCCAGCAGCAGCCGGTAACCCTCGATGATCACCGACAGATATACCTCATCTTTATTGACAAAGTAGAGGTAGATCTTGGTGGCGGAGGCGCCGATCTGTTGTCCCAGTCTACGCATGGTCAGGCCCTGGTAACCGTCGGTGGCCAGGATCTCCAGGGCGGCGTCCAGGATGCGGGCTCGTTCCGCAGCCTTTTCGGCAGGTGTCTTTTCCTTTGGGGGCATAATAACACCTTCTTTGCTGTCATTTTCCCTGCCTTTATTGTACCAAATGCCGAAATTAGAATCAATAGTTTACCGGAATTCCCGGGGGAATATTTCGGAAAAAGGTATGGATATCCCAGGGAAAATGTGATAAGCTGTAACCCGATACCGGTTGAGGAAAAGGAGGCCTATTGTGAAGCTGGACTATAACAAGCTGCTGGAGCTGGTCAGCGAGATGGGGTTCCGCCTCATGTTCAGCGGGGCCGAGATCTACCGGGTAGAGGAATCGGTGAGCCGGCTGTTAAAGGCCTATGGAGCCGAGCGGGGGGAAGTATTTGCCATCCCCAACTGCATCATCGTCAGCCTCACCTCCCCCCAGGGGGAACCCATGACCCAGATCCGCCGGATGCCCAGCCACGGTACCGATATTTATTTGCTGGAAAAATACAACGATCTGTGCCGCCGTATGTGCCGGGAGACGCCCTCCTTTGACCAGGCCTTCGCCCAGATGGAGGAAATCCGCCGCACCCACAAGGTCTACTCCCTGCCCGTCCAGCTGCTGGCCTATTTCCTGGGCTGCGGTATGTTTTCCCTGTTTTACGGAGGCTCGGTGTGGGACGGGATCTGCGGTGGACTGTGCGGGGTGGTGATCGGCCTGTGTCTGGCCATTACCTCCGTACTGGGGGCCAACCTGTTCTTCAAGACCATTGCCGCCGGAGCCGCTTCCGCCCTGGTGGCCATGCTGCTTACCGCCGCGGGGCTGGGACAAAATACCCAGGCCATCATCATCGGCGCCCTGATGGCCCTGGTGCCCGGCATCGCCTTTACCAATGCCATGCGGGACATTATGGCTGGAGACATGGTGGCCGGCATCAGCAAGGCCGCCGAAGCGCTGCTCATCGGCGCGGCCATTGCCATGGGCACCGCCCTTCCTCTGGGGGTGGCCCGGATGCTGATGGGAGGGTGACATGGATACGCTGAGCTATTATCTGCCCTGTTTTTACGCTTTCCTTGCCTGTATCGGCTTTTCCATGCTGTTTAACATCCACGGAGTGGGGATGCTCATCTGCGCGGGCGGCGGTTTTCTGGGGTGGCTGGTCTACCTGCTGACCGCCCCCATGGTACACAGCGAGATCATCCAGTCCCTGTTTGCCGCCGTGGCCATCTCCGCCTGGTCGGAGATTATGGCCCGGCTGCGCAAGTGTCCCGTCACCAGCTATCTGCTGGTTGCCCTCTTCCCTCTGGTGCCCGGCGGCGGCATCTATTATACCATGGAGCACGCCATGAGCGGCGACTCCGCCCTCTTCCTGGACTCCCTGCTCCATACCCTGGGCCTGGCGGGGGCCCTGGCGGTTGGGGTGCTGCTGGTGTCCTCCCTGGCCAGGGTAGTGACCAACTATCAAAACTGCCGTCTGCATGTGCCGGGAGGAAAGCGAAAATGAGACGATATGACTTCGTGCTGTTCGACGCGGACAACACGCTGTTTGACTTCGACCGGGCGGAGCATACCGCCCTGGCCCTGGCACTGGAGGAGTTTTCCATCCCCTGTACCCTCCAGACTGAGGCGCTCTACCTGTCCATCAACGGAGAACTGTGGGCCCGGTTGGGCCGGGGAGAGGTGGAGCAGGAGTGGCTGGTGGTGGAGCGGTTTGCCGCCCTCTGCCGCGCGCTGGGGGCGGAGGCCGACCCCGCCGCCCTCAACCGCCGCTATCTGGAGCGGCTGGGGGAGCAGGCCTTCCTGCTGCCCGGCGCCCTGGAGGTGTGTACCGCGCTGGCCCCCCGCTGCACCCTGGCCATCATCACCAACGGCATGGCGGTGGCCCAGCGGGGCCGATTGGCCCGGTCTCCTCTGGCAGGGCTGATTGACCGCCTGTTTATCTCCCAGGAGCTGGGAGCTACCAAGCCCAGCCCCGCCTTCTTCCGGCCGGTGTTCGACGCCCTGGGGATCACCGATCCCGCCAGGGTGCTGGTGGTGGGGGATAACCTGTCCACCGACATTGGCGGCGGAGCGGCCATGGGGACGGATACCGCCTGGTACAATCCGGCGGGCCGGCCGCGCACCGGAGAGATCGTCCCCACCTGGCAGGTGACCCGGCTGGAAGAGCTGCTTCCCCTGGTGTTGCCCAAGGCCTGATCCTATCCTTCCACAGAGGTGTTTCTCTTGTCACGATCCCTGTATGACCGTGTGACCGGCCAGCCGAGAGGGCCCCGGTGGCGGGTTCCCCTTATTCTGGCGGCTACTGTTTTCTGCCTGGGGCTGCTGGTGATCCCTTCTCTGGGCCGGGGCCCGTCGGAGGGCGGCCCCACCGTGGCGGCCACCGCTGCCGCTACCCCTTCGCCCACGCCCTTGCCCACGCCATCACCCACCCCGAC
>NZ_JACJLC010000210.1 GCF_016901955.1 Pseudoflavonifractor phocaeensis | reverse complement strand
TCGGGTGTAATTAACCCCAAAGTGTCGGGAGTCCACGACCAAATTCAGCCGGAAAAGAAAAAGCCAGTACCATTGCTCTCTGCGAACCTGTACACTGGAAAGTGCCAACAACCCAGCGGAAAGGACAAGCAATGAGAGAGTTAAATGGTAATGGCCTTGCCCCAAGTATAGCACAGGCCATCGAGGAAATGAAGGCAGAACAGGGAGCGCAGTTTTCCCTGGATCATATCAACCTGGCAGAGTTAGAACGGCGCAGCGGAGTATCCCGTGGGAAACTGCGACGGCTCAAGCGGAACGGCTTCCGTGACCTGCCTCGCAGCACAAAAGGCAGAAAACACAAGGCCACAAAACTCAGCGGTTATACTGGCCTCTTGGACAGCCTGCTGCGTCAAGGAGTCAAGAACTCCTCTGTTGTATTAGAACGTTTGCAACAGGCCGGTTTTGACGGAGGGGCGACCATTGTAAAAGAATATATCGCTGCTCATAAGCACCTTATCCCGGCCAAACGGCAGCAGGTTGCTCCTCAAGGAAACCGAGGGCGCCGTTACACCACAGCGCCTGGTGAGGCCTACCAGATGGACTGGGGCTTCACAGATGTGCTGGACTACAACGGAAACACATACCGTGCGGCATGCTTTGCTATGATCTGCCACCACTGCGGCCAGCGCTACATTGAGTTTTTCCCAAATGCCAAGCAGGAAAATCTGTTTATTGGGATGATCCATGCCTTTCAATACATGGGGATGCCT
>NZ_JACJLC010000209.1 GCF_016901955.1 Pseudoflavonifractor phocaeensis | reverse complement strand
TTTTTTTAGACTTTAGGCAAGGAAACAAGTTCTTGCCGTCCCCGCAATCCCTTGTCCCCCAAGGCATTGAAATCTTCCCATGGCTACCGGTAGCCGTTTCATAGATGTTTAATTCTAGATAGCAGTAGTCCACCAGTTCAGCAAACCGCATTGTAATGGTTCGTGGTTCATGGTATGATGTTGGAGTAAAGGAACGGGATTTGCTTTAAACAGCAAATACAATGCGCGATAAGATTCGATATTATGAAATGGGGTGAACCAGATGGCGATTGAATACGTGAGATTTTCGGATGACCAGGAGGTGCCATATTCTGATTTGGTGGTGGTTGATGGAAAGACCCTCTATCTTTCCGGGTTGGTTGCCGAAGATCTGGATACCCAGGAACTGTCATGCGGTTCCATCACGCACGAAACCGACAAGGTGCTGAGCAACCTGAAGATCCTGCTGGAGCGATACGGGTCGGATATGGATCATGTGGTGAAGGTAGACGTACTGCTGCGGGACTTTTCCGAGCGGGATAAGATGAACGCTGAGTATCTTCGTCACTTTGATCCCCGGCGGCTTCCTGCACGACTGTGCTATGGAAATGTTGATCTTGCTGACTCATGTAAGATTGAAATTGCTGTTATTGCCATTAAAAAGTGAATTGAATGGCAGATAACTTTTCTGGTGTTATAAAATCTGACGGTCGCCAATCAATTTATGAAGGAGTCTAGTGTGAAAGCAGGTAACGGTTCAGGACAGATGAAAAAGGGTGCACGAAACCGGCCCTGCCAACATCGAAGTTTTCAGGGCAAAAGGCAAAAGAGAAGAAGCTGTCAG
>NZ_JACJLC010000208.1 GCF_016901955.1 Pseudoflavonifractor phocaeensis | reverse complement strand
GACGGCGCTTACGCGCCGAGAGCTGTGCGGTCACGGCTTTGGTTTAAGGCTCCAGCCGGGTGCGGTCCCGGGGGAACAGACAGGCTTTGCGCACGTTGTCCAGACCGCACAGCTGCATGGTGAGCCGCTCCAGGCCGATGCCCAGACCGCCGTGGGGGGGCATGCCGTGCTTGTGGATCATCAGGTAGCTCTCAAACTCCGCCGGGTCCATGCCCCGGGCCTCCATCTTGGCCACCTGCTGCGCGTAGTCGTGGACCCGCTGGCCGCCGGTGGTCACCTCCAGCCCCCGGAAGAGCAGGTCGAAGGACAGGGTGAACTTGGGGTCCTCCGGGTCGTCCATGGCGTAGAAGGGCCGCTTTTTGCTGGGATAGTGGGTGACGAATACAAAGTCGCTGCCCCACTCCTCCTTGGCGTAGTGGCCGATAGCGTGCTCCTCCTCGGGCTCCAGGTCGTAGGGGTCCCGGATCTGGTAGCCGTACTTTTCCGCCGCCAGCCGCTTGATCTCGTCGAACCGGACGGCGGGGATCTGGTCCACCTGAGGCAGCTCCACCCCCAGCAGGGCCAGCTCGGCGGCGTACTGGGTGTTCAGCAGCTCCATGGCACAGCGGAGGAAGCCCTGCTCCATCTCCATGATCTCGGTAAAGGACTGGATATAGCCCATCTCAAAGTCCAGGGAGGTGTACTCATTCAGGTGACGCTGGGTAGCGTGCTTTTCCGCCCGGAATACCGGGGCCACCTCGTACACCCGCTCAAAGACCCCCACCATGGTCTGCTTGTAGAACTGGGGGGACTGAGCCAGGAAGGCCTTTTTGCCAAAGTAGTCCAGCCGGAAGATGTTGGCGCCACCCTCGGCCCCGGCGTGGACCACCTTGGGGGTGTGG
>NZ_JACJLC010000207.1 GCF_016901955.1 Pseudoflavonifractor phocaeensis | reverse complement strand
ACCGCTTGGCACCAAAGTAGTACCGTCGAATCGCTCGCTCTATCATCTGATTGCTTTTGCCGGTCTGCTGTGACCGCTTTTGCGTGAGTTGTCCCGTTGCCAGATAACGGTAATACAGACGCAGGATACGGCGTGTTGTGGTCTGATGCTGCTGTGCCGCTTCTGCCGCTATCCTGTAACGCAAAGACTTGTCCGAAATGCAGTCATCGCAGTCGAGCAGCGGTTGGATCATCTGCAGGCGGGCTTCTTGAGCCGGAGTCATGGTCTGCTCTGATATCCAGCTTTCCGGCGCTGGTACACGCTCATAACTGTCCAGATTAGCTGCAAAGAACGGGGGCGAGGGGCCGTTACAGTCGATCAGCCAGCAACCGGCCGGAGTCTCAAGTAAAACTCGATAGATGGCGCCTGATTGTTTCACAAAGCGCAGGGGTCTATCCATCCACGATCACCACCATCCACTCCGTATCGGTCACCGTCCAGTATCTGCGAGAGAGTTCTAATCGCTCTACATAGGCCTTCTTTTTTAGCTGTTTCCGCTGAATAAGCTCCCGTACCCCTTTGTGGCCGTCTGCATAGCAAATCAGGAAGTCAGTAGTCCATCCGGCATGCTGCAGGTAGTCCGTGCGTATGCCCGCCCTTGATATGCGGCCCATGATGTCGGCATCCAAAGGGCAGCCAGCTTCGTAACTTTGCACCCACGGCTGCTCTTCCAGCCATTTGGCATAGTCCCTGGCCCACTTGCTGTGGAGACACACAATTTCGTTGTTTTTGGGACTGTAAAATCGGATATCTGTAAGCGCTCAACGACCACCCACCTTCCGTATCCCTCGAAAATGTGAGACAATATCCCAAAACTCAAAAAGCTGACAGTCAGTTTTTTAAGACTTCACATCAGGAGGA
>NZ_JACJLC010000206.1 GCF_016901955.1 Pseudoflavonifractor phocaeensis | reverse complement strand
GGGGGCGAAGGTGGGGTGGGCCCGGCCGGTGGCAATGGTAAAGGTGCCTCCCTCCCGGGTAAAATAGTCCAGGGCGGTGAGGTTGGCGGGGGCGATGCGCATATCCTGGCCGTACAGGGTATCGTCAAAATCACTGGCCAGGAGCACGCCGTCAAATTTGCCCATACAGGGCCCTCCTTTCCCGCCCGGGGGCGGCTGTTATCCCTCCGGACGGAGCTTGTCCAGAGTCTGGGTGAACCAGTCCGGCAGGGGACATTCCAGGGTGACCCTCTCACCGGTGCGGGGGTGGGTGAAGGACAGCCGCCGGGCGTGAAGGCACTGGCCCGCCAGCCCCGGCCAGGGCTTCTTGGCTCCGTACACCGTGTCCCCCAGCAGAGGGTGACCCATATAGGCCATATGCACCCGGATCTGGTGGGTGCGGCCGGTCTCCAGCCGGCACTGGATGTGGGTGTGGCCCTTCAGCCGTTCCAGCACTGTCCAGTGGGTCACCGCCGGCCGGCCCTGGAGCTTGTTCACCGCCATCTTTTTCCGATCGGTGGGGTGGCGGAAGATGGGGGCGTTCACCGTGCCCCCATCCTCCTTCAGTGTGCCCACGCACACCGCCTCGTACTCCCGGTAGAGGGAGTGATCCTGGAGCTGGTCTGCCAGTGCCAGGTGGGCAAAGTCGTTTTTCGCCGCGATGATGAGGCCGGAGGTATCCCGGTCGATGCGGTGGACGATGCCCGGCCGCAGGGTTCCGTTGATGCCGGAGAGTGAATTTTTGCAGTGATATAACAATGCGTTGACCAACGTGCCGTCGGGATGGCCGGGGGCGGGGTGGACCACCATGCCCACCGGCTTATTGACCACGATCACGTCCCCGTCCTCATACACCACGTCCAGGGGGATGTCCTGGGGAAGCACGTCCAGGGG
>NZ_JACJLC010000205.1 GCF_016901955.1 Pseudoflavonifractor phocaeensis | reverse complement strand
GCTCTCGATCACGGGGGCGGAAGGGGAGGGGGAAGTCTGGGCGTCATTGCCGCCGCCGCAGGCGGAGAGCATGCTCAGGGTAAGCGTTCCGGCCAGGGCCAGAGCGATAAGACGACGATTCATAGCGGTCATTCTCCTTTTTTTCAAGCGTTTTTTGTGTTCGCAGTATTGGACGGCGGAGGGACGAAAAAAGTTCCGGGAAATTTTGAAAATTTTTTAAGGCCAGATTCTCCCTGCCGTTCCCGGCTTTACCGGTGGGACAAACCATGGTATAATAGCCGAAAAGCGGCAATGATCCATTTTATTTCAGACGTTTTTTGTCCCTTGCGGGGCGGCCGAAAAACTTGACATGATCATGATACCAAATAAAAAGGAGGGAATGGCCATGAGCGTGAAATACCGGCTGGCGGCGCTGCTGCTGGCGCTGGCGGCGGTGGTGGGGATCCTGGGACTGAGCCGGGTCTCGGCGGACGAGATCGAGATCTACCTGTTGGCGGAGAACGACGTCATGGCCGACCTGCCGGTGGAGGCCATGCCGGCCTGGATCGGCGGGGTGCTGTACATCCCCTATACCGCCTTTGACTGGACGGTGACCAAGGTGAACCTGGGGGTGTCCTACGGCATGATCCGGGAGGGGGAAGAGTATCTGCTCACCCTGTACAGCCTGAACGACATCCTCACCTTTGACCTGAACCGGGGCACCTGCGTGGACCGCCGGGGGAACGCCCAGAACATGCGGGCGGTGTACCGCAACGGGTACGTATTCGTGCCGGTGGCGGCGGTGTGTTCCTTTTTTGATCTGGGGTATACCTATACGCCCACGAATTACGGCACCCTGATCCGCATCACCAACGGCCAGCAGCGGCTGGGCAATGAGTTTGTCCAGTACGCCGAGGGCTCCATGCGGGAGCGGTACAACCGGTACTTAAAGCAGCTCAGCCCGCCCACTCCGGTGGTGACCGCCACCCCCAAGGTGACCC
>NZ_JACJLC010000204.1 GCF_016901955.1 Pseudoflavonifractor phocaeensis | reverse complement strand
ACACATTCAAATCTTCGATGATGACTTTAAAGCCGCTCATCCCGATATTGTTGAAGCTAAAACCGACAACCCTGATATTGATAAGGAAATCAGCGATTCTACTGCCTTAGGCAATCACAAAATTCACCAGCATTGCGCCATAGTGTTTCAGCTTCATGGTCAACCCCTTCCTTTCAGGGATGCGCTGCACTCTTCTGGTGCCTGGGCAGGAACCAATTTCTCAGCCCAGGCTTCACCGGCCTGCGCCAATTTGGGGGCGCGCTCCAGAACCCACAGCAAATAGCGGTAAGGATCCAGGCCGGTTTCCTTGGCCGTTTCAATCAGACTGTAAAGGACTGCGCTGCTCTGGGCGCCGCCCGGCGTATTGCAGAACAAGAAGTTCTTCCGGCCCATCACAAAGGGCTTGATGCTGCGCTCGGCGCGGTTGTTGGTCAGTTCCAGCCTGCCGTCCTCCAGATAGCGCACCAGATAAGGCCACTGCTCCAGAAGATAGTGCAGCGCCTTGCCCAGGGCGGATTTGGGTGCGGTTTGAGGCTTCAGCCCATTTGCCCATGCCAACAAAGCCCCCAGGACAGGTTTTTCCTGCTCCAGACGCTTGGTAAATCGTTCTTCCGCTGTCAACGGGGCAAACTCCTGCTCCAGCTGGAACAGCTTTGCAAAATAGCACAGGGCTTCTGCCGGTTTGGAGGCAGGTTGCTGTTCCCTGGGAACGGTGGTGAGCGCCTCGTCAAATTTTCGTCGGGCGTGCGCCCAGCAGCCCACCACCCGGATCTTTTCCGGTAGCCTGTGGTAGCCTTGGTAGCCATCCGCATGAAGCCAGCCGGAGAATCCCTCCAGGAATGTCTCCGCGTTCTCCGCCTTCCTGTTGTGCTGGTAATCATACAGGACAATGGGGTGCTCAGCATTGCCGCTGGTCCGGTATAGCCACATATAGGAGCGGCTGGTAGAAGACTTCCCCTTCTCGTGCAGTACCTGCAGGGTGGTTT
>NZ_JACJLC010000203.1 GCF_016901955.1 Pseudoflavonifractor phocaeensis | reverse complement strand
GTAATATCGTTCTTGCTCATCCGAAATACGTGAAAGCGATTCGAGGTAAGAAAACTGACAAACGGGACGCCAAGTGGATTGCCGACATCTTCAAACACGACCTTGTTGCAGGGAGTTTTATCCCTCCGGCAGATATTCGACAGCTTCGTGATTTGGTACGTTACCGCTGGAAACTCACCAACTTTACTACCGGCGAGAAAAACCGGGCGCAAAATTGTCTGACGGTTTCCAACTTCAAACTGGACGATGTGTTCTCGGATGTGTTCGGCAAGGCAGCCTCCGCAATCACTGCTCGTATTCTGGAAAATCCAAAGGAGAAAATTACAGATGTTTCTGGCTTCCGAACCAAAGGTATGAAAGCGACCAATGAACAGGTGCTTGCCGCCGTGGACGGAGAGATGTGTGAAGAACAGGCTGAAAAGCTCCGCATCATCCGTTCCCACATGGACAGCCTTGATCTGTGCAAACTCAATCTGGAATCCCTGATTCTGTCCGTTGCCGAGAAATATCTTCCTAAACTCAACCTTGTTATGACGGCGCCGGGTATCCAGTCCTTTGCCGCTATCGGCATCATTTCTGAGATTGGAGTGGATATGTCCGTGTTCCCGACCTCGAAGCATCTCTGCTCCTGGGCCGGGCTTACGCCGCAGAACAACGAGAGTGCCGGGAAAAAGAAAACCACCAGAATCAGCCAGTCCGGCGCTTATATTAAGCCATTGCTGGTACAGTGCGCTCTTTGTGCGATTCGAGCCAAACGATTCCCGGAAGTCCGCAATCGCTATCTTGCGCTCAAGAAACGCCGGGGCCACAAAAAGGCCATCATTGCCATTGCCAGAATGCTCCTAACAGCTATCTACAACATGCTCAAGAAGAATGAACCGTACAACCCTGAACTCTACCGCAAGGGCGATCAGCCACCTGCACACCGTGAGGTTTCCGTGGAAGAAGCCATCTTTATTCTCCAGCGGCAAGGTTATCTGGTGACTG
>NZ_JACJLC010000202.1 GCF_016901955.1 Pseudoflavonifractor phocaeensis | reverse complement strand
CAGTCACCAGATAACCTTGCCGCTGGAGAATAAAGATGGCTTCTTCCACGGAAACCTCACGGTGTGCAGGTGGCTGATCGCCCTTGCGGTAGAGTTCAGGGTTGTACGGCTCGTTCTTCTTGAGCATATTGTAGATAGCCGTAAGGAGCATTCTGGCAATGGCAATAATGGCTTTCTTGTGCCCTCGGCGCTTTTTGAGAGCCAGGTAGCGATTACGGACTTCCGGGAATTTCCTGGCGCGAATCGCATTGAGGGCACATTGAACAAGCAGCGGCTTGATGTAAGCACCGGCCCGGCTAATTCTTGTGGTTTTCTTCTTCCCAGCACTTTCATTGTTCTGCGGCGTAAGCCCAGCCCAGGAGCAAAGATGCTTTGAGGTGGGGAACACGGACATATCCACTCCAATCTCAGAAATAATGCCAACAGCGGCAAAGGATTGGATACCCGGCGCCGTCATAACAAGATTGAGCTGGGGAAGGTATTTCTCAGCAGTTGTCAGAATCAGCGATTCCAGATTGAGCTTGCACAGTTGGAGGCTGTCCATGTGGGAACGGATGATGCGGAGCTTTTCAGCCTGTTCTTCACACATCTCTCCATCCACAGCGGCGAGCACCTGTTCATTGGTTGCCTTCATGCCTTTCGTACGGAAACCGGAAACATCCGTAATTTTCTCCGATGGATTTTCCAGAATACGGGCAGTGATTGTGGAGGCGGCCTTGCCGAACACATCTGAGAACACATCATCCAACTTGATATTGGAAACGGTTAGGCAGTTCTGTGCCCGGTTTTTCTCGCCGGTAGTGAAATTGGTAAGTTTCCAACGATAACGAACCAAATCCCGAAGCTGGCGGATATCTGCTGGTGGGATAAAGCTTCCAGCGACAAGGTCGTGCTTGAAGATGTCAGCAATCCACTTGGCATCCCGTTTGTCTGTTTTCTTGCCCCGGATAGCTTTCACATATTTAGGGTGAGCAAGGACAATGTTGCAGGTGG
>NZ_JACJLC010000201.1 GCF_016901955.1 Pseudoflavonifractor phocaeensis | reverse complement strand
GTGCAAGGTTTTTTGCGCATTTTCCCTCTTTTCCTTGCACCTATTATACCATAAAACGCCTTCTATAGCTTGATATATAAGGCTTTTTCTGTTATTCAGTAGACATTAAATAAACTGGGGTTTCCTCCTTCCTGTGTTTAGAAAATTCGAAAGTTGAGTATCCAGGAGGCTTTTATCGGATCAGATGCTGTTCAATCCACTCCAAAAGAGCCTTCTCTCCAGCGGCGCCGGCGGCAATCGAAATGAACATATCTGCCAGTTCTCCGACTTGGAGTTCCAACTGATAGCCGTTCCACTTCAGCAGCAGCTGCACCATCATATCGTGCGGCTTGCTTTTCCGTTCATTGACATTGCTGAAAAAGTGCTCGCATCCGTTGAGGATGGAGCCCATGCGCTGATCTCCGCCGGAAAATGGTCCGGCAGCCATCCAACACGCTGGAGGTTCAAAACATGTTTCGCCATTTAGCGCACCCCCTTCGGCATCGTAGCTTTGACACGATTCATATAATCGCGGACCATGCGATTCAGGTATCTCTCACAGTCTGCCGCATCCATGCACCAGGTATTGATCAGGTAGTAACGCGCGGCCTCCCTGGTAAAGCATTGGCCGTCGATAATGAACCCTTCTTGGCTAAAATAATCGTTTGACATAATAGTTCTCCTTTTTAGTAGGTGTTTGACGTGTGTATATAATTAAAAGCAGCCCCACCCAATAATTGGATAGACCTGCTTGAATATTTGCAGATTAAATTGAAATAGTTCTTTAATGATAATGTTATTATACCACTTAATTTTTTTACAGTCAAATCAAGAGCAATAAGTATAACGGTCGTTTGCCGCAATGCGAAGATCCTGCCGTCCAATCCTGAGACTCCAGGAACCTTAGTGCTTGAGTTGTAAGCGCTCAACGACCACCCACCTTCCGTATCCCTCGAAAATGTGAGACAATATCCCAAAACTCAAAAAGCTGACAGTCAGTTTTTTAAGACTTCACATCAGGAGGA
>NZ_JACJLC010000021.1 GCF_016901955.1 Pseudoflavonifractor phocaeensis | reverse complement strand
CTCCCGGTCCTGTCCCCACGGCGGAGCACGTGGACTATACCGGTCCCGCCCTGCCCGCCAACACCTCTATGGACAAGTACGACCTGGCCCTGGGGGAGACGGTGAGCCCGGTGGTGGGGGTGCTCACCTCCTCCTTCGGCTGGCGGGAGCACCCGGTGGATGGGGAGGAGAAGTTCCACAATGGGGTGGACCTGGCGGTGAATATGGGCACCCAGGTGCTGGCCTTTGCCGCCGGTACCGTAGACTATATCGGAGACTCCCCGGACGACTACGGTCTCTACCTCCAGATCGACCATGGCAACGGGGTGAAAAGCTTTTACGCCCATTGCTCCCAGCTGCTGGTCCGTCAGGGACAGACCGTGGCGGCGGGGGAGGCGGTGGCCCTGTCGGGAGACTCGGGCAAAACCACCGGGCCCCACCTCCATCTGGAGCTGAAGGTGGACGGGGTACGGATCAACCCCATCTATTATATTGAGACCGGCTGAATGAGATGGGGCCGGACGGAGATCACGGCGGGGGCCCTGGTGCTGTGGGCCGCCCTCTTTTATCTGGACCAGGGTGGTGCGGTGCCCCAGGTCCTGACCGCCTGCGCCCTCCACGAGGGGGGCCATTGGCTGGCCATCCGACTGCTGGGGGGGCGTGTTGCCGCCCTGCGGGTGACCTGCGTGGGAGCCGAGCTGCGGCTGTCCGCCCGGCACCCTATGAGCCCGGCGGGGGAGCTGTTGGCTGCTCTGGCGGGCCCGGCGGTCAACCTGCTGCTGGCCCTGGCCTGTGCCGGGCTGGGGGAGGGTTGGCACTACTTTGCCGGGCTCAACCTGGCCCTGGGCTGCTTCAACCTGCTTCCCCTGGCTCCTCTGGACGGGGGGCGTGCCCTGGGGTGTCTGCTGGCCCTGGCGGGGCGGCCCGGCTGGGGAGCGGGAGTGGCCAGAGTCTTGTCCGCCGCACTGTGCGGCGGGCTGCTGACGGGAGCCCTGCTGCTGTGGCAGGCGGGCGTGCCCAACCTGACCCTGCCCTGCCTGGCGGTATGGCTGCTGTGGGGGGCGGTGGGACGGCCGGCAAAAAAATAGAATTTCCCCTTGCTTTTTGTGGAAGGCCATGGTATACTATCTCGGACTCAAATAAAGGGCGGTCCTCTGCGGCTGCCGCCCCACAGACGGGCGGCGGGAATGGCCGGCAAGAACGCCTATCATCAGGAGGAACATCAAATGGATCTTATGCAGGCTTTCAGCGCCAAGTACCAGAAGGCTGAGCCCCCCGTGGCCAATGTGGGCGACACCGTCCGTGTTCACGTCCACATCAAGGAAGGCAACCGTGAGCGTATCCAGGTCTTTGAGGGCACTGTGATCGCCAAGAAGCACGGCGGCCTGGAGGAGACCATCACCGTCCGCCGGGTGTCCTACGGTGTCGGTGTGGAGAAGGTCTTCCCCATCCACGCTCCCGCTGTGGAGAAGATCGAGCTGGTCCGCAAGGGCAAGGTGCGCCGCGCCAAGCTGTATTACCTGCGGGACCGCGTGGGCAAGAGCGCCAAGGTCAAGGAGCGCATCTGAGCATTCAGAATTGTCCAAAAAAAGAGAGAGGCTGTGGCCTCTCTCTTTTTTTGTGCGCCTTTGCCCTTTTCAAACTACAAGATGTTGTGTATAATATCTTCCGTATTTCATTTTTATTGGGAACGAGGAGGCGGGGCTATGAACATTCAGTGGTATCCCGGCCATATGACCAAGACACGGCGGCAGATCCAGGCCGACCTGAAGCTGGTGGACCTGGTGGCGGAGATCATCGACGCCCGCATCCCCATCTCCAGCCGCAACCCGGATATTGACGAGATCGTGGGCGACAAGCCCCGGCTGGTTATCCTCAACCGGGCCGACCAGGCCGACCCCGCCATGAACAAGGTGTGGGGGGAGTGGTTCCGCCAGCAAGGCTGGTGGGTGCTGGAGACCAACGCCCGGGACGGCAAGGGGGTCAACCAGTTTTCCTCCGCCATCAAGTCCGCCCTGAAGGACAAGATCGAGCAGTGGAAGGCCAAGGGCCTGGTGGGCCGTCCGGTGCGGGCCATGGTGGTGGGGGTGCCCAACGTGGGCAAGTCCACCTTCATCAACCAGGTGGCCAAAAAGAAATCCGCCAAGGCGGGCAACAAGCCCGGGATCACCCGGGGCAAGCAGTGGGTCAACGTGGACCCCGGCCTGGACCTGCTGGATACTCCCGGCATTCTGTGGCCCAAGTTTGAGGACGAGACTACCGGTATGCACCTGGCCTTCACCGGGGCGGTGAAGGACGAGATCATGGACCTGGAGACCCTGGCCTGCCACCTGCTGGACATCCTGGGCCAGCGGTACCCCCAGGCGGTGGCTGCCCGGTACAAGGTGGAGCCCCAGCCCGGTCAGCCCGGCTGGGAGCTGCTGGAGGCCTGCGGCCGCAAGCGGGGCTTTCTCATCTCCGGTGGGGAAGTGGACACCGAGCGCATGGCAAGGGTGCTGCTGGAGGAGTACCGCAGCGGCAAGCTGGGGAACTTTACCCTGGAGACCCCGCAAGAAGTGTAAAGGAGTTTTTCCTGATGGATATGTGGGCCTGGGAGCGGAAGAGCCTGGAGGATGGACACAGGCTGATTTGCGGCTGTGACGAGGCGGGGGCCGGGCCCCTTGCGGGCCGGGTGTACGCCGCTGCCGTGATCCTGCCCTTGGGGGAGGACATCGACGGCCTTACCGACTCCAAGAAGCTCACTCCCAAACAGCGGGACCGCCTGTTTCCCCTCATCCAGGACCGGGCGGAGGCCTGGAGCGTGGCCTGGGTGGAGGCGGAGGAAATCGACGAGACAGACATCCTCAGCGCCCGGATGAACGCCATGCAGCGGGCTATAGACGGCCTGGGCGTGAGGCCTGACTTCGCCCTCATCGACGGCAACCGGGATCACGGCAAGGCGGGGGCCATCACCACGCCCCACACAACGATTGTAAAGGGAGATTCCCTGTCAGCTTCCATCGCTGCCGCCTCTGTTCTGGCCAAGGTGAGCCGGGACCGGTACATGGAGGAGATGGCGAAGTTGTACCCCCAGTACGCCTTTGAACGCCACAAGGGCTACCCCACCAAGCTCCACTATGAACGCCTGCGGCAGTACGGGCCCTGTCCCATCCACCGCCGTACCTTTTTGAAAAAGCTGTGAGCGGGGGAGAGGCCAGGCTGCTGGGCCGGTGGGGGGAGGCCCAGGCAGCGGAGTGGCTGCGGCGGCGGGGGTATACCGTCCTCGCGGCAGGATACCACAGCCGGTTTGGCGAGATCGACCTGATCGCAAGGGATGACAAGTACTTATGCTTTATTGAGGTCAAGCTGCGCAAGAGCGACGCCTTTGCCCCCGGCCGGGCGGCGGTGGACCGGCGCAAGCAGCAGAAGCTGCGCACCACGGCGGAGCTCTACCTGGCGGAGCATCCGTGTCCGGGACTCCAGCCCCGGTTTGACGTGGCGGAGGTGTACGCCCCCCAGGGGACGGCCACCCGGGACCCGGAGATCCAGTATATTGAGAACGCGTTTTAAGAGGGGGGATGGCCTTGGATATCGACCTCTTTGACGGCCACTGTGACACGGTGTGCCTGTGCTGCCAGTCCGGCGGAGGCTTTGGCCGCAACACCTACCACGTGGATCTGGAGCGGGCGGGGAAATACCGCCGGTACGCCCAGTTCTTTGCCCTCTTTGGCCAGCCGGAGGATTTTCCGGGCAAGTCCTTCCGGGAGATCTTTGACGCCGAGTACGGCCTGTTCCGCCGGGAGATGGAGGCAAATGCCGGCCAAATCGTCCACTGCCGGACGGCAGGGGAGGCGGAGACGGCCTTTGCCGCCGGGAAAATGGCGGCTTTCCTGTCGGTGGAGGGGGCTGAGCTGCTGGACTGCTCCCTGGAACGGCTGGAGGAGGCCCGCCGTCTGGGGGTCCGGGCGGTAAACCCCACCTGGAACCGGGCCAACGCCCTCTCGGGCACCAACGCGGAGGAGTCTGACAAGGGCCTCACACTCCAGGGAAAGGCCTTTGTCCGCAAGGCGGAGGCACTGGGCATGCTGGTGGACGTGTCCCACCTGTCCGATCCCGGATTCTGGGATGTGGCCGATACTCTGTCCGGCCCCTTTTTTGCCAGTCACTCCAACAGCCGTTCTATGTTTTCTCACGCCAGGAACTTGACCGACGGGCAATTTACTGCCATAATAGAGCACGACGGCGTGGCCGGCCTCAACCTCTTTTCCCTGTTTCTGGGGGGAGGGGGAGATCTGGAGACCGCCGCGGCCCATCTGGAACACTGGCTGGAGCTGGGCGGCGCCAAGCATATCTCCCTGGGGGGAGATCTGGACGGATGCAGCCCCCTGGCCGCCGGAGTGGAGGGCGTTCAGGACTACGACAAACTATACGAGATCCTACTCAGGCGCAATCACAGCGAGGACCTGATCCGGGATCTGTTCTTCAATAATCTGATGAGGGTAGTGAGCAAAGTATGTACTATGTAAGCACAAGAAACAAACAGGACCGGTGTACCGCCGCCCAGGCCATTGCCAGGGGCCTGGCCGCCGACGGCGGCCTGATGACCCCCGAGGTCTTTCCCAAGCTGTCCCCCAACGGCCTGAACACCATGCGGGACATGTCCTATCAGCAGCGGGCGGTGTTCATTATGAACTCCTATCTGGACGACTTCACCTCCTTCGAGCTGTCCACCTACGCCTCCAAGGCATATGGCGGCAACAAATTTGACGCCAAAGAGGTGGCGCCCGTCCGCCAGGTGGACCCCAGCACCTACTGCCTGGAGCTGTGGCATGGCCCCACCTGCGCCTTTAAGGACATGGCCCTGCAGATGCTGCCCCACCTGCTCACCGCCTCTTTGAAGAAAAACCAGGAGTCAAAGACGGTGTGCATCCTGGTGGCCACCTCCGGTGACACCGGCAAGGCCGCCCTGGAGGGCTTCCGGGACGTGGACCGCACCCGCATCCTGGTGTTCTACCCCAAGGACGGGGTCTCCGCCATCCAGGAGCTGCAAATGAATACCCAGGAGGGAGGCAACGTGGGGGTGTGCTCCGTGGTGGGCAACTTCGACGACGCCCAGACCGGGGTAAAGAAGCTCTTCTCCGACGAGATCCTCCGGGAGCAGCTGGCCGAGCGGGAGGTATTCCTGTCCTCCGCCAACTCCATCAACTGGGGCCGTGTGCTTCCCCAGATCGTGTACTATGTGTCGGCCTACTGCGACCTGCTCCGGGACGAGAAGATCCAGAAGGGAGACCCCATCAACGTCTGTGTCCCCACCGGCAATTTCGGCAACATCCTGGCGGCCTATTACGCCAAGGAAATGGGCGTGCCCATCCACAAGCTGATCTGCGCCTCCAACTCCAACAACGTCCTTACCGACTTCATCCGCACCGGACAGTATGACCGTAACCGCACCTTCTACAACACCATGTCCCCCTCCATGGATATCCTGATCTCTTCCAACCTGGAGCGGATGCTTTTCGCTCTGTGCGAGCACGATGACAGCCAGGTGCGGGAGTATATGAGCCAGCTCAACGCCACCGGTATGTACAAGGTAGGCCCCAACATCCAGACCAAGCTATCCAAGATTTTCGCCGCCGGCTACTGCGACGACGCCCAGACCCAGAAGGTCATCGGCCGGATGTGGAAGGAGCACAGCTACCTCATCGATCCCCACACTGCCGTGGCCTTCGACGTGCTGGACCAGTACCGCCAGGAGAGCGGGGACGCCACCCCCACCGTGGTGGTGTCCACCGCAAGCCCCTTCAAGTTCTGCGACAGCGTGCTGGGGGCCCTGGGGGTCACCGAGCTGGCAGAGGGGACCGCTATCCTGGATCAGCTTTCTGAGCTTACCGGCGTGCCGGTGCCCGCCCCCCTGGCCGCCCTGAAGAACAAAAACGTGCGCTTCCAGAACACCGTGTCCAAGGAGCATATGGTGGACAAGGTGCTGGAGATGCTCAGCTGAATGGCCCTCTTCGTCATTGGGGACACCCACCTCTCCCTGGCCTCCAACAAGCCCATGGATGTGTTCGGCGGCGGCTGGGAGGGCTATGTGGACAAGCTGCGGGAAGGCTTTCTGGCCGTGAGCCAGGAGGATACGGTAGTGCTGTGCGGCGACCTGTCCTGGGGTATGAGCCTGGAGGAGGCCCGGGCCGATTTCGCCTTTCTGGACGCCCTGCCCGGCGGGCGTAAGCTGATGCTCAAGGGCAACCACGACTATTGGTGGAACACCGCCTCTAAAATGAACCGTTTTTTTGCCGAAAATGGCTTTTCTACCCTGAAAATCCTCCACAACAACTGTTACGACTATGGAGAGTACGCCCTGTGCGGTACCCGGGGCTGGTTCTACGAGGAGAAGGGGGATCAGAAGGTGTTCAACCGGGAGCTGATTCGCCTGGAGGCCTCCCTGAAGGCGGCGGGGGAGCGGCCCAAGCTGTGCTTTCTCCACTATCCGCCCCTCTACCAGGGCTATACCTGTCCGGAGATCATTGCCCTGCTGGAACAGTATGGAGTGGAGGCCTGTTACTACGGTCATCTCCATGGGGGCAGCCACCGGCTGGCCATGGAGGGGAAGATCGGCGGGGTGGAGTACCGGCTGGCGTCGGCCGACTATCTCCGGTTCCGTCCTCAAAAAATTGCGGAATAATTGAAAAAAACTATGGAAATTTCTCAGCATATCTGATAGTATAAAACGGATAACGCGAAAGATGCCCCACCACCCGCCCCGGCGGGACTGCCGGGGCTGACAGGAGGAAGTAAACAAGATGAATGTCAAAAGCGTCGAGAAGCAGGAAAAAAGCACCGTTGCGGTAGTCATCGAGATCAGCGGCGAGGAGTTTGAGGCCGCCGTTCAGAAGGTCTATCTGAAGCAGCGGGGCAAGATCACCGTGCCCGGCTTCCGCAAGGGCAAGGCCCCCCGGAAGATCATCGAGGGCATGTACGGCTCCGGCGTGTTCTATGAGGATGCCATCAATGAGCTCTATCCCAAGGCCTACGCTGAGGCGGTGGAGCAGGAGAACCTGGATATCGTGTCCTGGCCCAACGTGGAGGTGCTGGAGGCCGGCAAGGACGGCCTGACCTTCAAGGCCACCGTCACCGTCCGCCCCGAGGTCAAGCTGGGCGAGTACAAGGGCCTGACCGCCGAGAAGGAGGAGGTCAAGCTCACCGACGAGGACATCGAGGGCGAGCTGAAGCCTTACATCAACCGGGCCACCCGCATGGTCACCGTGGAGCGTGAGGCTCAGAACGGCGATACCGTGGTCATCGACTTCGAGGGCTTCCTGGACGGCAAGCCCTTTGAGGGCGGCAAGGGCGAGGGCCACAGCCTGGAGCTGGGCTCCGGTTCCTTCGTCCCCGGCTTCGAGGAGCAGCTGGTGGGCGCTAAGGCCGGCGACGAGAAGGACCTGGATATCACCTTCCCCGAGGACTATCACGCCGACCTGGCCGGCAAGGCCGTGGTCTTCAAGGTGAAGGTCAACGAGGTCAAGGAGAAGCAGCTGCCCGCCATCGACGACGAGTTTGCCAAGGACGTGTCCGAGTTCGACACCCTGGAGGAGTTCAAGAAGGATCTGGCCGCCAAGCTGACCGAGCGCCGGGAGGCTCAGGCCAAGCGGGCCTTTGAGAGCGCCATCATGGAGCAGGTCATGGACAACATGGAGGTTGAGATCCCCGATCCCATGGTGGACTTTGAGGCCGACCAGATGGTGGAGGACATGGCCCGCCGCATCCAGGCTCAGGGCATTCCCTTTGAGCAGTACCTGGCCATGACCGGCATGAATATGGACATGTTCCGGGCCCAGGCCAAGCTGTCCGCCATGGAGCGGGTGCGCCGGGATCTGGCTCTGGGGGCCGTCATCGCCGCCGAGGGCATCGAGATCTCCGACGAGGAGCTGGAGGCCGAGTACAACCGTCTGGCCGAGGAATACAAGATGGAGCTGGACCAGGTGAAGGCCGCCGCCCCTGCCGACGACGTGAAGAAGGATCTGGCCGTGAAGAAGGCCGAGCAGGTCATCTATGACAGCGCCAAGGTGGGTAAGGCTCCCGCCAAGAAGAAGGCTGCCAAGAAGGCCGAGGGCGAGACCGCTGAGGGTGAGGAGAAGCCCAAGCGCCGCCGTACCACCAAGAAGAAGGTGGAGGAGGAGGCCCCCGCTGAGGAGGCCCCCGTCCAGGAGCAGACTGAGGAATAAGAAACCGGAGGGCGGGCATACTGTGTGGTATGCCCGCCCCTTGGACAGGGTGGTCGGGGGCCTTCTGGCCCCTACATCAAAATAAAGGAGTTTCTCAATCATGAGCTTAGTACCCTATGTAGTGGAGCAGACCAATCGCGGCGAGCGGTCCTATGATATCTTTTCCCGGCTGCTGAACGACCGGATCATCTTCCTGGGGGAGGAGGTCAACGCTACCACCGCCAGTCTGGTGGTGGCCCAGCTGCTGTATCTGGAGGCCCAGGACCCTGACAAGGATATCCAGTTCTATATCAACAGCCCCGGCGGCTCTGTTACCGACGGTATGGCCATCTATGATACCATGCAGTACATCAAGTGTGATGTATCCACCATCTGCATCGGCATGGCGGCCAGCATGGGGGCCTTCCTGCTCTCCTCCGGTACCAAGGGCAAGCGCCTGGCCCTGCCCAACGCGGAGATCATGATCCACCAGCCCTCCGCCGGTACCCAGGGCCAGATCACCGATATGGCCATCCATCTCAAGCGTCTGGAGATCATCAAAAAGCGCATGAACCAGATCCTGGCCGACAACACCGGCAGGAGCGTGGAGGAGATCACCGCCGCCTGCGAGCGGGACAACTTCATGTCCGCCGAGGAGGCCAGGGAGTACGGCCTGATCGACAAGGTCATCTATTCCCGGTAATCTGGGGGAGCGGGGCGGGGCCCCGCTCCCTTTCCGGCTTTTTCGCCGGAGCCCCCAGCTGTCTGTTCCGGCCCATTAGACTGAACGACGAGGTAACGATATGGCAAAAAATGACGAGCGCAAAAGCGTCCGCTGTTCCTTTTGCGGCAAGCACCAGGATCAGGTAGCCCGCATCATCGCCGGTCCCGGCGCTTATATCTGCAATGAGTGCGTCCACCTGTGCATGAGCATTCTGGACGACAACTACGACCCCGAGGAGGCCCTGTCCCCTGACATCCCCGACGTGATCCCCACCCCCCGGGAGATCCGGGACGTGCTGGACCAGTATATCATCGGCCAGGAGGACGCCAAGGTGGCCCTGTCGGTGGCGGTGTACAACCACTACAAGCGGATCTACTTCGGCGGCGGGGACGACGTGGAGCTCCAGAAGAGCAACATCCTGCTCATGGGCCCCACCGGTTGCGGCAAGACCCTCTTTGCCCAGACCCTGGCCCGTATTCTGAAGGTGCCCTTCGCCATCGCCGACGCCACCACCCTCACCGAGGCGGGCTACGTGGGCGACGACGTGGAGAACATCCTGCTGCGGCTGGTCCAGGCCGCCGACTACGATGTGGAGTTGGCGGAGCGGGGCATCATCTATGTGGATGAGATCGACAAGATCGCCCGCAAGAGCGAGAATACCTCCATCACCCGGGATGTGTCCGGCGAGGGAGTGCAGCAGGCCCTGCTGAAGATCCTGGAGGGCACCGTGGCCAACGTACCGCCTCAGGGAGGCCGCAAGCACCCCCATCAGGAGTTTATCCAGATCAACACCAAGAACATCCTGTTTATCTGTGGCGGCGCCTTTGATGGCATGGAAAAGATCATTGAGCAGCGTCTGGACAAAAAGACCATCGGCTTCGGCGCCGAGATCCAGAGCAAGAAGGAGAAGGATACCGCTATCTTTAAGGAGATCCAGCCCCACGATCTGCTGAAGTTCGGCATTATCCCCGAGCTGGTGGGCCGTCTGCCGGTGATCACCACCCTGAACGCCCTGGACAAGGACCAGCTGGTGCGCATCCTCACCGAGCCCAAGAACGCCCTGGTGAAGCAGTACCAGAAGCTGCTGGAGTACGACATGGTGGACCTGGAGTTTGAGCCCCAGGCCCTGGAGGAGGCCGCCGAGAAGGCCATCGCCCGGGGCATTGGTGCCCGTGGCCTGCGGGCGGTGCTGGAAGAGGTCATGACCCGGCTGATGTACGACGTGCCTTCTGACCCCACCATTACCAAGGTGACCATCACCGGCGAGAGCGTGAAGGATCACGCCGCGCCCCTGGTGGAGCACGACCCGGAGCGCACCAACCGGCCCCGGCTGGGGGGCGCGTCCCTCCGGGCGGAGCACGGGGGCAAAAGCCCCCGGGGCAACGTGTCCTAAAAACCTCATAAGATCAATGACCGGCAGGAGACAGGAAGGGGGAGGCCAGCGGGCCGATCCCCCCAGTCCTGCCTCCTGTTTCATTCCGGGAGGAGGGAATGACCATGACAACCTATGAGACCGCCGTAATGCCTGCCCTGGCGCTGCGGGGGCTGACCATTTTCCCCAATATGCTCCTCCATTTCGACGTGGGGCGCAAGTCCTCCATCAAGGCCCTGGACGAGGCCATGACCTCCGGCCAGCCTATTTTCCTGGTGTCCCAGCGGGATCTGGCGGTGGAGGAGCCAAAAGGGGAGGACCTTTACAATATCGGCACCGTCAGCAATGTGCGCCAGATCCTCCGGCTGCCGGGGGACAACGTGCGGGTGATGGTGGAGGGGACCTGCCGGGGCCGGCTGCTGGAGCTCACCCAGACCGAGCCCCACCTGGCCGCCCGGGTGGAGGAGATCCCCGAGGAGAAGCAGTTCCGCCGCTCTGCCCGTACAGAGGCCCTCATCCGCCAGACCTATGAGCTCTTTGAGTCCTATATCGAGCTGGCCCCCAAGATGACCCCTGACGTGTTGCTGTCGGTGCTGTCCAGCGAGGACCCGGGCTATATCGCCGATTACATCGCCCAAAACCTGCCCATGCGGCCCAACGACAAGCAGGTGATTCTGGAGGAACTGCGGCCGGTGCGCCGGCTGGAAAAGCTGTGCCAGAGCCTCCGCCGTGAGGTGGAGATCCTGGAGCTGGAGCATGAGATGCAGGGCAAGGTCCGGGACCAGCTCACCCGCAGCCAGCGGGACTATGTCCTTCGGGAGCAGATGAAGGTCCTCCAGCAGGAGCTGGGGGAGGACGGCCAGGGGGACAGCGAGATCGCCGAGTACCGCCAGAAGATCCAGGCCCTGAAGCTGCCCCAGGAGGTGGCGGACAAGCTGAACAAGGAGGTGGGCCGGCTGGAGAAGCAGCCCTATTCCTCCGCCGAGGCCACCGTCCTGCGCAACTACCTGGACACCGTGCTGGAGCTGCCCTGGGGCAAGCGCACCCGGGAGCGGGTCAACGTGGAGGCCGCCCGGAAGGTGCTGGACGCCGACCACTACGGCCTGGACAAGGTGAAGGAGCGCATTCTGGAGTTTTTGGCCGTCAAGCAGCTCTCCCCCCAGATACGGGGTCAGATCATCTGCCTGGTGGGCCCTCCCGGCGTGGGCAAGACCTCCATCGCCACCAGCGTGGCCAAGGCCATCCACCGGAAGATGGCCCGCATCTCTCTGGGCGGCGTCCACGACGAGGCCGAGATCCGGGGTCACCGCAAGACCTATGTGGGGGCCATGCCCGGCCGCATCATCGCCGCCATCAAGCAGGCAGACAGCTGCAATCCCCTGCTGCTGCTGGATGAGATCGACAAGCTGGGCAACGACCAGCGGGGCGACCCCGCCTCGGCGCTTCTGGAGGTGCTGGACGCCGAGCAGAACAGCACCTTCCGGGATCATTTTCTGGAGGTGCCCTTCGACCTGTCCGACGTGCTCTTCATCACCACCGCAAATACCCTGGACACCATTCCGAAGCCCCTGCTGGACCGGATGGAGGTCATAGAGCTCACCAGCTATACCGACGAGGAGAAGGTGCAGATCGCCAAGCGCCACCTGATCCCCAAGGAGTTCAAGCGCCACGGCCTCAGCCGCACCCAGGTGCGTCTGTCCGACGAGGCCATCCGTACCCTCATCCGGGGGTACACCCGGGAGTCCGGCGTGCGCATCCTGGAGCGGCAGATCGCCGCCCTGTGCCGCAAGGCGGCTATGCGCATCGTGTCAGGGGATATAAAGTCTGTTACCATTACAGAAAGCAACCTGGAAAAGCTGTTGGGCATCCCCCGGTATCACCCGGACCACCTGCCCCAGACCGAGCAGGTGGGGGTGGTCAACGGCCTGGCCTGGACCAGCGTGGGCGGCGAGCTGCTGGAGGTGGAGGCCGCCGTGGTGGCCGGCACCGGCAAGGTGGAGCTCACCGGCAACCTGGGGGACGTGATGAAGGAGTCCGCCCAGGCCGCCCTGACCTACATCCGCAGCCGGGCCTCCCAGCTGGGGGTGGAGCCCGACTTCTACAAAACAAAGGACATCCATATCCACTTCCCTGAGGGAGCCGTGCCCAAGGATGGACCCTCCGCCGGCATCGCCATCACTACCGCCATGGTGTCCGCCCTCACCGGCACCCCGGTGCGGCGGGAGCTGGCAATGACAGGTGAAGTCACTTTACGGGGCCGGGTGCTGGCCATCGGCGGGCTGAAGGAAAAGACCATGGCGGCCTACCGCAGCGGCATCCGTACCGTGCTCCTGCCCAAGGACAACGAGAAGGATCTGGAGGAGATCGACCAGACTGTCCGGGCGGGGCTGCGGTTCGTGCCGGTGGAGCAGGTGGACCAGGTTCTGGCTGAGGCCCTGGACCTGAAGGTGTGCGACCCCGGGGTGGAGCTGGCCCAGCCCCACGCCGCCCCCCAGGCCGCTGAGCTGCCTGCCATGCGGCAGTAAGGGCCGCCCGCCTCTGGGGCTGCATGCCCCTGTCAGAAACCCATATTTGGGAGGTAATTATGCCCATCAACCTGCAAAAAGCGGAATTTGTCCGCTCTGCCGCCAAAGCGGCCGACTTTCCCCGGGACCGGCTGGCCCAGGTGGCCTTTGCCGGCCGCTCCAACGTGGGCAAGTCCTCGGTGATCAACCGGCTGCTGAACCGGAAGAACTTTGCCCGGGTGGGGGCGGCCCCTGGCAAGACCACCCACATCAACTACTTCCTCATCGACGAGGCCTTTTACCTGGTGGACCTGCCGGGCTACGGCTACGCCAAGGTATCCCTGGCGGAGAAGCAGCGGTGGGGGAGGCTGATGGAGGAGTGGTTTGCCGACCCCTCTCTCATGACTCTGGGACTGATGATCGTGGATGCCCGGCACAAGCCCACCGCTGACGACTGCACCATGGCCGCCTGGTTCAAGAACAGCGGCAAGCCCTTCGCCGTGGTGGCCAACAAGCTGGACAAGCTGCGCAAGAGCGACATTCAGCCCAATCTGGCCCGGATCAGGGAGACCCTGGAGCTGGACGAGAGTGTAAAGGTAATTCCCTTCTCAGCTGAGAAGGGAGACGGAAAACAGGAACTGCTGGATCTGATTTTAGATCATGCGGAGGGGATCCGATGAGATATGTAAAGCTGCTGCGGGACGGCAGGGAATTGTGGGGAGTACTCCAGGGCGAGCTGGTGCGCACCCTGACCAAGCCCCCCTTTGAGGAGATCTGCTACGACGGCCAGATCATTCCCCTGAATAAATGCACCCTGCTGGCCCCCTGCCAGGCCACCAAGATCGTATGCGTGGGCAAAAACTACTACGATCACGCCGTGGAGATGGGGGACGGGGTGCCCGACCGGCCCATCCTCTTCCTGAAGGCCCCCAATACGCTCAACCGCCCGGAGGGAGAGATCCATGCCCCCGGCTTTGTGGAGCGGCTGGACTACGAGGGGGAGCTGGCCTTTGTCATTCGCCGCCGGGCAAAGGATGTAAAGGCAGAGAACTTTGCAGACTATATCCTGGGCTACACCTGCCTCAACGACGTCACCGCCCGGGACATACAGCAGGCCGACGGCCAGTGGACCCGGGGCAAGGGAATGGACGGCTTTGCCCCCGTGGGGCCGTGGGTCACCGACGAGGTGGACCCCGCCGCCCTGGACATCGTCACCCGGCTCAACGGCAAGGTGGTCCAGCAGGGGAACACCCGCCAGTTCATGACGGCGGTGCCCCAGCTGCTGGAGTTCATCACCGCCTCCATGACCCTGGAGCCCGGGGACGTGGTGACCACCGGCACGCCGGCGGGCATCGGCCCCATGGTCCCCGGAGACACCGTGGAGGTGGACATACAGGGGATCGGGGTTCTGCGGAATCACGTCATCTGAGTCTTAGCCGGGCAGGCGCCCCCCGCGCCGGCCCGGCTTGTGTTTTCCGGGGAGATTTGGTATAATATTTTCAATTTCAATTTGGGGGAGGGAGCGGTAATTTGGGTTCCATCATGAAATTCGCCCAGGGCATGGACTGGTGGGGGCTGATCACCCTGCTTATCAGCGCCGTAGCCGCCCTGCTGTGTATCACCCTCCACGAGCTGTCTCACGGTTTAATGGCCTACAAGCTGGGGGACCCCACAGCCAAAAATGCCGGGCGGCTTACCCTCAACCCCATCAAGCATCTGGATTTCATCGGCCTTGTGATGATGGTGGTGGCCAAGGTAGGCTGGGCCAGGCCGGTGCCGGTGGATATGCGTTATTTCAAAAACCCCAAGCGCGGCATGGCTCTTACCGCCCTGGCCGGTCCGGCGGCCAACTTCCTCACCGCCCTGGCGGCGGCGGGGATCGCCTCCCTGATCTGGCGCTTTGCCCCTGTCAACCAGGGCACTCTGCTGGCCCTATGCCTGCTGTCCAACCTGGCCTTGCTGGGGGTGGGCATGGGGCTGTTCAACCTGATCCCCATTTCCCCTCTGGACGGCTCCAAGATCTTCTTTTCCTTCCTGCCCGACAAGACCTACTACACCATCCTCCGGTATGAGCGGTATGTGATGGGGGTGCTGATCCTGCTGGTGTTTTTCGGTGTGCTGGACAAGCCCCTGTCCTTTCTCATCCTCCACGGCCTGGAGGCTCTGTGCACGGTCACCGGAATCCCTCTGAATGTACTGCTGGTGTGCCAGGACGTGTCGGTCATCCTGAGCCTGTTTTGAGGTGAGTGCCATCGAAACGCCCATCTACCATCTGGAAAAGGTGGTCAAAACCAAGGAGGAGATGGAGGACTTCAACGGTCCTCTGGACCTGATCCTCCACCTGCTGAGCAAAAACAAGATGGAGATCCAGGACATTCAGATCTCCCTGATCTTAGATCAGTATCTGGCCTGGATGGACCAGCGGCGGCAGCTGGACCTGGACGTGGCCAGCGAGTTCGTCACCATGGCGGCCCAGCTGGTGTACATCAAGACCCGGATGCTCCTGTCCATCCACGACGAGGAGGCCATGACCGAGCTGGAGCAGCTAATGGCCTCCCTGGAGGAGCACCAGCGGCGGGAGGACTATATCCGCATCAAGGCGGTGATCCCCAGGCTGTCCGACCGGTACGCGGTGGGCCGGGATTACCTGACCAAGCCCCCGGAGCCCATCCGGCAGGACAGGACCTACCGTTATGTTCATCAGCCGGAGGACCTGCTGAAGGCCATAAAGAGCGTATTGGCCCGGACCGACCACCGGCTGCCGCCCCCCATGGCGGCGTTTGAGGGCATTGTGGGCCGGGAGCCCTACCCGGTAGCCGACAAGGCCGACGAGATTTTGGATCGGCTGGCCCGGTTCGGGGTCACCCGGTTTTCCGCCCTGTTCCGGGGCAACCGCAGCCGGTCGGAGATCGTGGCCACCTTCATCGCCGTGCTGGAGCTGTGCAAGGCACGGCGGCTGCGGCTGGCGGGAACGGAAAACGACTGCACCGTCACCAGCACCGGAGAGGGGGGCGAGGAGCCGGACTACTCCACTGATGTTTATCAGGCCGAGGATGGGGGATAATGATGGAAGTAAAGGAAATCGAAGGGGCCATCGAGGGCATCCTGTTTGCCGCCGGAGAGCCGGTGGGAGTGGAACGGCTGTGCCTGGCGCTGGATTTGGATCGAGCCACCGTGGACGCGGTGTGCAAGCGGCTGGCGGACAACTACAGCTACGAGCGCCGGGGCCTGCGGCTGCTGCGGCTGGACACCAGCTATCAGCTGTGCTCCGCCCCCGAGTTCGCCCCCTATATCCGCAAGGCCTTTGAGAGCCGCCGCCCCGCCAAGCTGAGCCAGCCCGCCCTGGAGGTGCTGGCGGTGATCGCCTACAACCAGACCGCCACCCGGGCCTATGTGGACCAGGTGCGGGGGGTGGACAGCTCCTATACCATCGGCCTGCTGCTGGAGCGGGATCTGATCGAGGAGTGCGGTCGGCTGGCGGTGCCAGGACGGCCTATCCAGTACCGCACCACCCAGAACTTCCTCCGATCCTTTGGGCTGTCCAGCCTGGAGGAGCTGCCTGAGTTGCCCAACACCCCGCCGGAGGATGGACAGATCACCCTGGAGATGCAGGCGGCGGTGGAACGGCTGAAGGCGGCAGGGGAGTCCGTCCCCCCGGTGACGGAGGAGGAGATCGAATCGGCGGCCCGGGAGCTTGCCCGGACTGAGGAGGAATCTGGGGCATGACAGTGCTGTTGGTGCTGGGGTGTATCGCCCTGGCCCTGTTCCTGGTGAGCCTGATCCGGGTGGGGATATGGGGGTCCTATGCCCAGGGGGCCTTCACTCTGCGGCTGCGGGTGGGGCCGGTACGGGTGACCCTCTTTCCCCGGAAGGCAAAAAAGCGGAAGGGGAGGAAGCCCGGTCAACAGCAAAAAGAAGAGAGGCTCCGAAAGAGAAAGAAGCCAAAACAGCCGGTAACGCCTCAGGGGGAGCCGGACATCCTGGACTTTCTCAGGGAGCTGCTGCCAGTGGCGCTGGAGGCCGCTGGAGAGCTTCGGCGAAAGATCCGTATTGATGAGTTTGACCTGGCTGTCAAGGTGGCTTCCTCCGATCCGGCCAAAGCCGCCGTCCGTTACGGCAGACTCAGTGGGGCGGCAGGTATGCTTTGGCCCCTGGTGGAGCAAAATTTTAAGGTGAAGTCGTGGCGTATCCGGATCTGGGTGGATTTTACCACCACCCATCCGGAGGCCAGTCTGCGGGCTGCCGTCACACTGACCATCGGGCAGGCTCTCTCCCTGGCATTGCGGACGGCGGCGAGGCTCCTGCCCATTCTCTCCAAGCTCAGATCCGGCGGTAAAAAGACCGGACAGGAAACACAGAAAGAGGCGGTTTAAGCTATGGAAAAGCATCCCATCGGCGATCTGATGACCAACATCGTGGAGAAAGTCCGGGAGATCGCGGACGTGAACACCATCGTGGGCCAGCCCATCCAGGCGGGGGAGGTCACCATCATCCCCCTGTCCCAGCTCAGCGTGGGGGTGGGCTCCGGCGGCACCGAGTTTGCCAGCAAGAACAAGAAGCCGGAGGACGACAACTGCTTCGGCGGCGGCGCCGGGGCGGGGGTCAACCTGACGCCCGTGGGCTTCCTGGTGGTGAAGGGGGACTCGGTGCGCCTGCTGCCGGTGGCCCCCCCGCCGGCCACCACTGTGGACCGGGTCATCGAGACGGTGCCCGAGGTGGTGGACAAGGTGACCGCCTTCATCGAGAAGCAGCAGGAGAAAAAGGCGGCGGATAAAGCCCAGCCCTGAGGCGTATACTAGGGGCATCAACGTGAGGTGATGCCCCTTGAAGCGCCTGTGCGCCCTGCTGTTGGTCCTGTCCCTGACCATGCTCCCCGTTCGGGGGGCCCAGCCTGCCCTGTCGGCCTCCTCCGCCATCCTGGTGGATGCCGCCAGCGGCCGGGTCCTGTATGAGAAAAACGCCCATGACGCCCGGCCTATTGCCAGCATCACCAAGCTGATGACTGCCCTGGTGGCGGTGGAGCTGCGCCCCGACCTGTCGTCGGTGGTGAGGGTGAAACAGGAGTGGACCGGGGCGGAGGGCTCCTCCATGTACCTGAAGCCGGGGGAGGAGCTTACCCTGGAGGAGCTGCTATACGGGCTGCTGCTGGCCTCGGGCAATGACGCCGCCCTGGCGGTGGCGGGCTACTGTGCCGGTGACGTGGCTTCCTTTGTGGAGAAAATGAACAAGAAGGCGGCCGACCTGGGCATGAATCAAACCTGCTTTGCCAACCCCAACGGCCTGGACGATCCCAACCACTACTCCACTGCCGCCGACATGGCCATTCTGGCCCGGGCGGTGCTGGAGCGGCAGGAGCTGCGGGCCATTGTGGGGACCAGAACGGCCGTGGTGGCGGGACGCACCCTCACCAACCACAACAAGCTGCTGTGGCAGTACCAGGGGTGCACCGGCCTGAAGACGGGCTACACCGACGAGGCGGGACGCACCCTGGTGTCCAGCGCCCTGCGGGAGGGCCAGGAGCTCATCGCCGTCACCCTCAACGCCCCCAACGACTGGGCCGATCACGCTGCCCTTTTTGACTACGGTTTTGCCAACTTTCCCCTGACCACCATTGTGGCGGAGGGCCAGTGGATAGAGATTCCGGTGACGGGCAGTCTGTGCCGGTTTGTTCGGGCGGTGGCCCCGGCGGCGATCCGCTGGCCCCTGGCGGCGGGGGAGGAGCCTGAGGTGGAACTTTCCCTGCCGGAGCGGGTAGAGGCTCCGGTGGGGGCTGGCTTCCCGGCGGGTCATGTGACGGTGCGCCTGGCGGGGGAAGAGATCGCACGGCTGCCTTTGGTATACGCCTGGGGCGCGGCGGTGGATCTGGCCCCCAAAGGCTGGCTGGAGCGGCTGTTTGGCATTTGAACTGGAATAGCGGAGGCCTGCCGCTTAGGCGGCAGGCCTTTCCCACGGAAAGGAGACTGCCGGTGGAAGAACGGCTGCAAAAAATACTCTCCGCCCACGGCCTGTGCTCCCGCCGGGAGGCGGAGGTCTGGCTGACGGCGGGGCGGGTGACAGTGAACGGGAAGCCCGCCAACCTGGGGGATAAGGCCGACCCGGAGCGAGACGATATCCGGGTGGACGGAAAACTCCTGCGGGGGCCCAAGCGGCGTACTTATCTCATGCTCAACAAGCCCAGAGGGTACGTCACCACCCTGTCCGACGAGAAGGGCAGGCGGACGGTGGCCGACCTGGTGGCGGGCTGCGGGGCCAGGGTGTGGCCAGTGGGCCGGCTGGACATGGACTCCGAAGGCCTGCTTATCCTCACCGATGATGGGGCGCTCACCCAACAGCTGCTCCACCCCAGCCATGAGGTGGAGAAGGAGTACCTGGTGTGGGTGACCGGCGATGTGGAGGGGGCCCTGCCGGTGCTGTCGGGGCCCATGAAGCTGGACGGGGTGGCTCTGAGCCCTGCCAGGGTGGCACGACTGGGGCCGGACCTGCTCACCGTTACCATTCATGAGGGCCGCAACCGTCAGGTGCGGCGAATGTGCGCCCAGGCGGGGCTGGAGGTGCGACGGCTACGGCGGATCCGGGAGGGGCAGTTGGCCCTGGGAGGCCTGAAGCCGGGGCGCTGGCGGCCTCTGACAGAGGGAGAGCTGGCCCTGCTGACGGGATGGGACAAGAAGCCTTGACAGAAATTTTGCAGGAAATGCAAAAAATCCTGCAAAAGGGGATTGCTTTTCCCGGCCAAAACCGGTATGATTAGAACCGGCCTGCCCGTGCCGGATCGGTGCGGACAGGCCGGGATTATGTCTATTAACGACGTTATGTCCACTACATGAGTTGGAAGGCCGGGAGGGTTGAGCCATGCCGAAGGACATTTTGTCTACCATACAATCTGAAATGAGCACCTTCTCCAAAGGGCAGAAGCTGATCGCCCATTTTATTCTGGAATCCTATGATAAGGCCGCCTTCATGACGGCCAGCAAGCTGGGAAAGACGGTCAAGGTGAGCGAGTCTACCGTGGTCCGCTTTGCCGCTGAGCTGGGCTATGACGGCTATCCCGCCATGCAGAAGGCCCTGCAGGAGATGATCCGCAGCAAGCTCACCTCGGTGCAGCGCATCGAGGTGTCCAACGACCGCATTGGCGACCAGGATATCCTGTCCATGGTGATGCAGTCGGATATTGAAAAGATCCACCTGACCATGGAGGAGACCGACCGGGTCCAGTTCCAGCGGGCGGTGGACGCCATTACCGCCGCCAGGCACATCTATATCCTGGGGGTGCGTTCCGCTGCCGCCATCGCCAGCTTTCTGGGGTTCTACTCCACGCTGATCTTCCAGAACGTGACCATCATCCACACCACCTCGGCCAGCGAGGTCTTTGAGCAGCTGCTCCACATCGGGCCGGAGGACGTGATCGTGGGCATCAGCTTCCCCCGGTACTCCCGGCGGACAGTGAAAGCCATGCAGTTTGCCCACGACCGGGGAGCGGAGGCCATCGCCATCACCGACAGCCAGACCTCTCCATTGGTGCCCTATTCCTCCATCACCCTGCTGGCCAAGAGCGACATGGCCTCCTTTGTGGACTCTCTGGTAGCTCCCCTCAGCCTGGTGAACGCCCTCATCGTGGCCATCGGGCGAAAAAAGAACGACGACCTCTCCCGTACCTTTGAGAGTCTGGAACGTATCTGGGACGAGTACGAGGTCTATGAGAAGGTGGACGAGAACAGTTGAGTCAGATCATCGTCATCGGCGGCGGAGCCGCCGGATGTATGGCTGCCCTGGCGGCGGCGGAGGGAGGAGCCCAGGTCACTCTGCTGGAGCGGAACCCAAAGCTGGGCCGTAAGCTGTACATCACCGGCAAGGGCCGGTGCAACGTGACCAACGACTGTACCGTCCCCGAGCTGCTCCAGAACGTCCCTGGCAACAGCCGCTTTCTTACCAGCGCGGCCACCCGATTCCCACCGGCACAGGTGAAGGCCTTTTTTGAAGGGCTGGGGGTCCCTCTCAAGACTGAGCGGGGCAACCGGGTTTTCCCCCTGTCGGACCAGGCAGCCGATATCATCGACGCTCTGCTGCGGGCTCTGCGCAAGGCCGGGGTGGACATTGTCCAGGACCGGGCCGCCGGTCTGGTGTGGGAGGACGGAGCTCTTACCGGTGTGAAGGGAGAGAAGGGGACCTACCCCTGCCAGGCGGCGGTGATCGCCACCGGCGGGCTGTCCTACCCACTTACCGGCTCCACCGGGGACGGGTATGGGTTTGCCAGGGCGCTGGGCCACACCATCGTGGAGCCCCGGCCCTCCTTGGTGCCTCTGGTGGCGGAGCAGTCTTTCTGCGCCCAAATGCAGGGACTGAGCCTGCGCAACGTGGCCATCCAGGTAAAAAACAGCAAAAAGAAAGCGGTGTACGCCCAGCAGGGGGAGATGCTCTTTACCCACTTCGGCCTGTCCGGACCTTTGATCCTCTCCGCCTCCGCCCATATGCGGGATATGGGGAAGGAGCACTACCACATCCTGCTGGACCTGAAGCCCGCCCTGGACCGGGAAAAGCTGGAGGGGCGGCTGCTGCGGGATCTGGCCGAGGGGGCCAACAAGGACTTCCGCCATGTGTTGGAGGGATTGGTCCCCCGGCTGATGGTGCCGGTGGTGCTGGAGCTCACCGGCATTCCCGGGGACCTGAAGGCCCATTCTGTGACCAGGCCCCAGCGGCACAGGCTGCTGGATACGTTGAAGGGGCTGCGCATCGACATCACCGGCCCACGGCCCATAGAAGAGGCCATCATCACTGCCGGCGGGATCAAGACCGTTGAGGTGGATCCCCACACCATGGCCTCCAAAAAGGCCCCCGGCGTGTTTTTTGCCGGGGAGGTGCTGGATGTGGACGCCTATACCGGCGGCTTCAACCTGCAGATCGCCTGGTCCACCGGCCGGGCGGCGGGCCAGGGGGCGGCCGCATGGATCCATCCCCCAAAGGAGGAGGAATGAGATGAGCATCCAAAGAAGCATTGCCATTGACGGCCCCTCCGGGGCCGGAAAATCCACCCTGGCCAAGGCTCTGGCCAGAGAGCTGGGCTATGTATACGTAGATACCGGGGCCATCTATCGCACTGTGGGTCTGGCGGCCTGCCGGGCCGGGGTGGACCCGGAGGACGGGGCGGCGGTAGCCGCCCTGCTGCCCGGACTGGATATCACCATGGGGTATGGCCCCGACGGGGTCCAGCGGATGTACCTCAACGGGGAGGACGTATCCCAGGCCATCCGGCAGCATGAGATCTCCCGGTACGCCTCCTGTGTGTCCGCCCTGCCCGCGGTGCGGGCCTTCCTGCTGGAGCGGCAGCGGAAGCTGGCCCAGGCCCAGGATGTGGTCATGGATGGCCGGGACATCGGCACTGTGGTGCTTCCCGGGGCCGGAGTGAAGATCTTCCTCACCGCCGCCCCCGAGGCCAGGGCCCGCCGCCGGTGGCTGGAGCTGAACGAGCGAGGCCAGCAGGCTGACTATGACACGGTACTGCGGGACGTGCTGGAGCGGGACCGGCGGGACGAGAGCCGGGCGGCGGCCCCCCTCCGTCGGGCGGCGGACGCGGCCCTGGCGGATACCACCGAGCTGGACCTGGACCAGAGCCTAGCCCTGCTCAGTAAGATCGTAAAGGAGCGGCTTGGGGCATGAACAAAATGTATTTACTGGCGTATATCGTGGTTTGGCCCTTTTTCAGGCTGCTGAAACCCACTCTGTGCATCAACAAACAGAATATCCCCAAGGGGGGCGCCCTGTTCTGCGCCAACCATACCCGCATGAGCGACCCGGTGTTCATCGCTTTCGCCATGGGGCTCAAGCACCCCATCCACGTGATGGCCAAGGAGGAGATCATGCACTGGCCCATCATCGGCTGGGTGCTGAAAAAGGCGGGCATCTTTGGGGTGAAGCGGGGGCACGCCGACGTGACGGCCATCAAGACCGCTATGAAATACCTGAAGGACGGCGACCGGCTGCTTATGTTCCCCGAGGGTACCCGTCACCAGGACGGGGACTTCGGAGACGCCAAGACGGGGGCGGCCATGCTGGCCTTGCGTACCGGGGTGCCCATCGTACCCATTTACGTCCCGGCCGAGAAGCGATGGTTCCGGTGGAATCAGGTGGTCATCGGGGAGGCATACTATCCCCAGAGCTCCGGTAAGCGGGCCACCCCCGAGGAATATCACGCCATCGCCGAGGACCTGATGGAGCGTATCGAGGCTTTGAAGCCTCAGGCCGGCCGGTGAAGGTGGAGCTGGCCCGGTCCGCCGGATTCTGCTATGGGGTGCGCCGGGCGGTTCGCATGGCGGAGGAGGCGGCGGCCCAGGGGATGCCCTGCGTCATGCTGGGCCCCATCATCCACAACAGCGACGTGATCCGCTATCTGGAGAAACGGGGGGTGGGACTCATCCAGTGCCCTGAGCAGGCTCCGGAGGGGGCGGCGGTGATCATCCGCTCCCACGGGGAGGGAAAGGCAGTCCATGAGGCTTTGGCCCACCGGGGCTGTCCGGTGATTGATGCCACCTGTCCCAATGTCTCCCGGATCCACCGGATCGTGGAAGAGGCGGAGGGGGAGGGGCGGCAGGTGCTCATCGTGGGTACCGCGGATCACCCGGAGGTATCCGCTATTGCCGGCTGGTGTGCCCATCCCGTTGTGCTGGAAGGGAAAGCGGACTTGGAGCGGTGGCTGGAGGAGGACCCCAAACGGCGGCAGATCCCCCTCACGATGGTGTCCCAGACCACCTCCACGCACTTTATCTGGACAGAGTGCGTAAAAAAAGCAAAAAAAGAGTGTACAAATTTAAAAATTTTTGATACAATATGTAATGCTACGTATAAACGGCAGTCCGAGGCACAGGAGTTGGCCGCCCGGTCCGATGCTATGGTCGTCATCGGCGGGCGGGAGAGCTCCAACACCAAACGGCTGGCCCAGTTATGCGGGGCGCTCTGCCCCAAAGTGGTTTGGATCGAACGGGCGGCGGAGCTGGAACCTTCCACCCTGTACCGGAAGGCTTCTATTGGAATCACTGCGGGCGCGTCCACGCCTGAGTGGATTATAAAGGAGGTCTATGACAAAATGAGCGATGAACACATTGAGATCGAGGAATCCTTTGCTGAAATGCTGGAGAAATCGATCAAGACTTTAAATACAGGGGAGAAGGTTACGGGCGTTGTCACTGGCATCACCCCCACTGAGATCTATGTGGATCTCGGGACCAAGCACGCCGGTTACATACCGGTGTCCGAGCTGACCGACGACCCTACGGTCAAGGTCGAGGATCTGGTAAAAGTCGGCGACGAGATTGAAACCTACGTCATGCGCGTCAACGACCAGGAGGGTGTTGTCACCCTCTCCAAGAAGCGCCTTGACACCGTGAAGAGCTGGGAAGACATCGAGCAGGCCCGTGAGGACCACACCACCGTGGAGGGCGTGGTCACCGAGGAGAACAAGGGCGGCGTCGTGGTATCCATCAAGGGCGTCCGGGTCTTTGTGCCCGCCTCTCAGACCGGTCTGCCCCGTGAGACTCCCATGAGCCAGCTGGTCAAGCAGAAGGTGCGTCTGCGCATCACCGAGGTCAACCGCGCCCGCAAGCGCGTGGTGGGCTCCATCCGCGCCGTGGAGGCCGAGGAGCGGGCCGCCAAGGCCGCCGAGGTGTGGGCCAACATCGAGGAGGGCAAGCGTTACACCGGTACCGTGAAGAGCCTGACCTCTTACGGCGCCTTTGTGGACATCGGCGGCGTGGACGGCATGGTCCACATTTCCGAGCTGTCCTGGTCCCGCATCAAGCACCCCTCTGAGGTGGTCTCTGTGGGCGACACCGTGGAGGTGTACGTCATCTCCTTCGATCCCGAGAAGAAGAAGATCTCCCTGGGTATGAAGGACCGCTCCCAGAACCCCTGGGAGGTGTTCACCGGCAAGTATCAGGCCGGCGACGTGGCCAACGTCCGTGTGGTCAAGCTGATGACCTTCGGCGCCTTTGCCGAGGTGGTGCCCGGTGTGGACGGCCTGATCCACATCTCTCAGATTGCCGACCACCGCATCGACAAGCCCGGCGACGTGCTCAGCGAGGGCCAGATGGTGGACGTGAAGATCATCGATATCGACTACGACAACAAGAAGGTCTCCCTGTCCATCCGTGCTCTGCTGGAGGGCGGCAGCCAGGAGTCCGCTCCCGTGGAGGAGTAATTCCGCGTTCAAACAGCGCCGTTTTGCGAGTTTTTTGCAAAACGGCGCTGTTGTTTTGGGAGGGAGGCCCGCCATCTCATCGGTATCATGAGTTGGAGGGCTGTTCAGGGCGGGGAAAATGGTCTTTCAGCTTGCGTTCAGCAGTAAAGTATTGTAAAATATAACATCATCTGATGGGCAACCGTATTATTTTGAAAGCGAGGAATTTATATGAAGCGATATTTTTCCGCTTTTAGAACCCTGCTGGCCGCGCTTTCTGTCCTTCTGCTCCTCGTCGCCGCCATACCGGCCGCCCTGGGCGCGGATGTCCCTGGCTTGCGGGGCAGAGGAACGGAACAGGACCCCTGGATGATCTATTCCGCAGAAGATCTCCAGACGGCCTACACCTACATTGCACAGCAGTGCGACGAGCTGCCGGATGGCCGGCCGGGCGCCGCTGGCTATTTCCGCCTGGGGGCTGACATCGCCCTGGAACAGCCCATCAAAATCTATAATAACCGGGATTATGATCTGCGCATCGGTTTTTGTGGTACCTTTGACGGAGGAGGCCACGCCATCCGAAATTTCGCGCTCAATCTCCATCCCAATCCCGATTGGGGTACTGCCAAGGTACATCGGTATCCCCTGTTTCCTGTGAATTTTGGGACGATCGAAAACCTGACGTTGGAGCTGTCCCAAGACTACGGCTCCCTGTACAGTGACGACCATGGGATCATCACGGGCGGCCTTGTGTGTGACAACTACGGCACCATCCGCAACTGCCGAGTGGAGGGAAACCTGGGCGGCAGCGGGCTGCGGGACCCGGTGGGGCTGGTGGCCGGTCTCAACGGAAATGGCGGCAAGATCATCGACTGTTCCGCCTCTGGCAAGATAACCATGTCTGGTGACCGATATTACGCCAGCAGTCGGCTGGCCGGCGGTATCGTGGGCCAGTGCGATGCTGGGACGTGGACATACTTGGCGCCAGGGGATCTGGCCTGGAGCTCTTCCAACGGCATCGTCACCAACAACGCCGGGCTGGACGGCCTGGACCCGCCTCTGGTTCAGGGCTGCACTGCCGACGTGACCATCTTGGGCAACTGGTGCATCGGTCTGGGAGGTATTACAGGTAAGACGGACCGATACACCGTGGTGGAGAACTGCGCTGCCAACGTGACCCTGACAGCCGGCGGCGTTGAGACCTACAACTCAGTGGGTGGCCTTGTGGGCGATAGCGCGGGGACCCTGCGGGACTGCTTCGCCTCCGGGCAAATCACCCTTAAATCCACCGCTGGGAAAACCCCCTCCGCGGTGGGAGGGCTGCTGGGCACCGCCCGGGAGGGGGCTTTGATGACCGGCTGTACCTCGACGGTCCGCACTACGGTCTCCGATCTCAACGCCTATCACGGGGCGCTTGTGGGGCGGGATAAGGGCGCCACACTTTCCAACAATACAGCCCAAAACAGTCAGAGCATGGTGAAGCCAGACGAGATCACTGTCACTGTCAACGGCCGCCTTGTGCGCTTTGACCAGCCCCCTATTGCAGAGCACAACCGGGTGCTGGTCCCTGTCCGGGCGATTTTTGAGGCAATGGGCGCCGAGGTCACTTGGAATCAGGCTACAATGACCGCTTACGCAGTGCGGGGTCAGGATACTGTGGCAATTCAGATTGGCAACAATACCATGTATCGTAATCAGACCCCCGTGGCGCTGGATGTACCCGCCAAGGCACTTAATGGCCGTACACTTGTGCCGGTGCGCGCGGTATCAGAGGCATTTCATGCTGATGTGCAGTGGGACGCTGCCCAAAACCGGGTGGTGATCCTGATCAGCGGCTCCACACAGACCCCCTCCGAAGCTGGTACGGGGGGTGGCCAGGGAGGCGTGGATCAGCTGCCAAATTGTATTCTCTGCGGAAATACAGGTATGCGTACCTGTAATTTCTGCCGGGGAGAAGGCACGATTGTGGATCCGTATTACAATCCATTAAAGGATGGAATCAACTATATCCGCTGTCCCTATTGCCAGGGTATGGGTAAGGTACCATGCTTCTGTGGACACTGAGCCTGCTCGGCTCTTTCGGGCGGATTTTGAACAGGCCGTTGCAGGTTGCTCTGCTGCGGCCTGTTTTTTGCAGGGAAAACCGGGGAAACCGCTTGCAAAGCGAGGGAATCAGGTCTATAATGGTCCTATACAGGCAAATCACGGAGCACTCTTGGACGGAAATGAAGCGATGGACGGATCTGCTGGGAGGTGGGATCGTGTTTCAGGTAGGGGACAAAATCGTTCACCCGATGCATGGTGCTGGTGTGATCGACAGCATTGTGCAGAAAAAAGTCAACGGCGTGGTACGGGATTACTACATCCTCAAGCTGCCGGTGGGCGGCATGCTGGTCATGATCCCCACCGCCAACAGCGATGAGATCGGTGTGCGCCCGGTGGTCAGGGAAGAGGAGGCGGACCGGATCATCGCCGCCATCCCCGACATCGAGGTGGACATGACCCCCAACTGGAACCGGCGATACCGGGAAAACATGCTCCGTTTAAAAAGCGGCGACCTGCTGGAGGTGGCCCGTGTGGTGAAGGGACTCACCCGCCGGGACGAGGAGCGGGGGCTTTCCACCGGGGAGCGGAAAATGCTCCACTCCGCCAAGCAGATCCTCATTTCAGAAATCGTGCTCTCTCAGAACGCCAGCTACGAGGACGTAGAGGCCCGCATCAACACGGCCATGGCGTAATAGGATAACAACGGCGGGACGGTCAGGCCGTCTCACCCGGATCAAGTGTGAAAAAGGGGCCGGAAGGCTCCTTTTTTGTAAAAGGAGGCGGTGTTATGGCGGGACTGCTGTCCCGGTTCTTCGGCAGGGAGAGGAAGGAAGCATCCATCCGCTGCGGGGCGGTAGTGCCGGCGGCAGGTAGTTCCAGCCGTATGGGCCAGGATAAACTGCTCCTCCCCCTGGACGGGACGCCGGTGATCCTGCGTACCCTGCGGGCCCTGGAGGACTGCCCCCACATCGCCGAGATCGTGGTGGTCACCCGGGAGGATCTGATCGTTCCCATCAGCGGCCTGTGCCGGGAGGCCGGCCTGACCAAGGTGGCCAAGGTGATCCGGGGGGGTAAGACCCGGACGGAATCGGTGCTGGCCGGTCTGGGGGAGTTGAGCCGGGGCATCGATCTGGCGGCCATCCACGACGGGGCCCGGCCCCTGGTGAGCCAGGCCTTGCTGGAGGCGGTCATCACCCGGGGGGCCCACAGCGGGGCGGCCGCTCCGGCGGTGCCGGTGAAGGACACCATCAAAGTGGTACGGGAGGGTGTGGTGGAGCGCACCCCCGACCGGTCGGTCCTGTACGCTGTCCAGACCCCTCAGGTGTTCCAGCGGGACCTGATCGCCACCGCCCTGAAACAGGCCTTGGCGGAAGGGGCCGCCCTCACCGACGACTGCTCCGCTGTAGAGCGGCTGGGCATCGGGGTTGCCATCACCCAGGGAGACTACTGCAATCTCAAGCTGACCACGCCGGAGGATATAGCTACGGCAGAGGCCCTGCTGACTTGGAGGGAAGGTTCATGAGGATCGGACATGGATATGACGTACACAAGCTGGTGGAGGGCCGCAGACTCATCCTGGGCGGGGTGGATATCCCCTATGAAAAGGGCCTGCTGGGCCATTCGGATGCTGATGTACTGGTCCACGCGGTGATGGACGCCCTGCTTGGGGCGGCAGCCCTGGGGGATATCGGCAAGCTGTTCCCCGACAATGACCCGGCCTACGCCGGAGCGGACAGTCTGGTGCTGCTGGAGCGGGTGGGGGAGCGCATTGCCCAGGCCGGGTACCGGGTGGGCAACATTGACGCCACCGTCCTGGCCCAGCGGCCCAAGCTGGCTCCCCACATCCCCCGGATGCGGGAAAACATGGCCACCCGGTTGGGGATCAACCCCGACCAGGTCAGCGTCAAGGCCACCACCGAGGAGGGCCTGGGCTTCACCGGGGCCGGAGAGGGGATGGCGGCCCACGCCGTGTGTCTTTTGGAAGAGTTAAGAAGATAGGAGATATCATTTACGTCACGCTTCTCTCGCCGCCGGCATAGGCTGGTGCGAGAGGAGCGTTTTTTATGGTCTATTATCTCATGGTCTGCCGCTCCCTGACCTATGCCCAGCGGACCGCCGCCGCGTTGGAGCGGGTGGGGATCACGGCACGGATCCTGCGCTCCCCCAAGGTCATCGACCGGGAGGGGTGCAGCCATTGCGTCAAAATACCGGAGCGCAGCCTCACCGCCGCGTTGGTGGTGCTCAACCGGGCGGGGCTGGCCCCCAAGCGGATCTTTTTGCAGGCAGAGGACCGGGGTCTGCGGGAGGTGGGCCTGTGATCTATCTGGACAGCGCCGCCACTACCCTGCAGAAGCCCCCCGCCGTGGCCCGATCCATGGCCTGGGCGGTGAACCGCCTGGCCAGCCCAGGACGGGGAGGCCATCCCGCCGCCCGTCGGGCGGCGGAAACCGCCTTCGCCTGCCGCCAGGCGGCAGCGGGACTTTTCAATCTGGAAAATCCGGAAGAAGTGGTCTTTACCTCTTCCGCCACCCACAGCCTGAACATCGCCATTCGCTCCCTGGTGGGGCCGGGGGATCGGGTGCTCATCTCCGGCTGGGAGCACAACGCGGTCACCCGGCCCCTACACGGTTTGGGGGCGGAGGTGGCTGTGGCCAGGGCATCCCTGTTTGACCGGCAGGCCCAGCTGGAGGCCTTTGCCGCCGGGCTGGCGGCCCGCCCCGCCGCTGTGGTGTGCACCCACGTGTCCAATGTGTTTGGCTTCGTGCTGCCGGTGGGGGAGATCGCCGCCCTCTGCCGGCAGCGGGAGGTGCCCCTCATCGTGGACGCCTCCCAGTCCGCCGGTTGCCTGCCAGTGGAGCCGGAACAATGGGGGGCGGCCTTTGTGGCCATGCCGGGGCACAAAGGACTGTACGGTCCCCAGGGCACCGGCCTGCTGCTGTGCGGCGGGGGAGAGGCGCGGCCTCTGCTGGAAGGGGGCACCGGCAGCGCCTCCGCCCTCCAGAGCATGCCCGACTTCCTGCCCGACCGGCTGGAGGCAGGCACCCACAACATGCCGGGTATTGCCGGTCTGCTGGCTGGGCTGCGCTATGTGGCGGGCCGGGGGGAAAAGGCCATCCTGGCCCGGGAGCGGGCCCTGCTCCGGCAGGCCGTCCGGGGACTGCGGGGCCTGCCTGGGATCCGGTTTTTTGCCGCCGGGGCGGAGGACGCCCAGGCCGGGGTGCTGGCCTTCCAGGTGGAGGGCATGGACTGCGAGGAGGCGGGAGAGGCTCTGGCCCACCGGGGGATCGCTCTCCGGGCGGGGCTCCACTGCGCGCCTCTGGCCCACGAGAGCGCGGGTACCCTGGAGGACGGGGTTGTGCGGGCCAGCTTTTCCGATTTCAATACTCCGGCGGAGGTGGAGCGGTTCGTCTGGGAGGTGGCCCGGCTGGTGCGGCGCTGAGCGTGGAGAGTGGGGGCGGCCTGTGGCCGCCCACCCTATGTGGGACAAGCCCGGGGATCGTGCGGAATGGGACGAAAAGCCGAGACAAATTCACAGAAAATTGATTTCTCATACCCTTGTCAACTACTGGGTAATACAGTATAATGTATAAGTTGAGTTGGGCCTTCACAAGAAGGCCGGACCGGAATGACCGGCGCCGCCGGAGAGCGGGAGACGTGGGAGCATGGAAGGCATTTTATACCTGCTGCAACAATTGAAAGCCATGGTGACCCCCTTTGGGATCTCCGACCTCATCGACATTCTCATCATGGCCTTTATTATCTATAAGGTCATCATGTTCATCCGCCGCACCAGCTCGGGGGCGGTGGCCAAGGGCATCCTGTTGTTGCTGGTGGCCTTGCTGGTATCCGGAGTGCTCCAGCTGAACACAGTGAACTTCCTCATGGGGAAGATCGTGGAGTACGGCGCTCTGGCCCTGGTGGTGCTCTTCCAGCCGGAGATCCGCCGCTTCCTGGAGCAGATGGGCCGCACCAACCTGGGCAAGGTGTTCTCCAACGCCGAGGAGCGCAACGAGCTGGACGGGGCCATCACCCAGACGGTGGAGGCCTACGCCTCCCTGTCCAAATCCAAGACCGGCGCCCTGATGGTTTTTGAGCGGAAAAACATGTTGGAGGACGCCATCAAGACGGGCACTGCCCTGGACTGCACGGTGAACGCCGAGCTTTTAAAAAATATTTTCTGGAACAAGGCTCCCCTCCACGACGGCGCGGTCATCGTGCGGGCGGGCCGGATCGTGGGGGCGGGCTGTATGCTGCCCATGTCGGGCAACGTGAATCTGTCCCGGGAGCTGGGTATGCGCCACCGGGCGGGCATCGGCGCCAGCGAGCACACCGACGCGGTGGTGGCCATCGTCTCGGAGGAGACCGGTTCCATCTCGGTGGCGGTGGGGGGGATGCTCAAGCGGCATCTGGCCCCCGAGACTCTGGAGCGGCTGCTGCGTAACGAGCTGCTGCCCGAGCAGGAGGAAAACGAGAGCCCGGCCAAATTCAGGCTGATGAGCCTGTTCCGGGCGGGAAAGGGGGAAAAGGGCCATGGGGAAGAAAATCACTGACTCCAGATGGTTTTATATTCTGATCTCCATCCTCATCGCCTTTGCCCTGTGGGTGTATATCGGCAAGGAGGCCAACCCTGTCAACACCGGCACCATCAGCAACGTGAAGGTGGTCTTTTCCGGTCTGGAGGTGCTGGAAGAGCAGGGCCTGATGATCTCAGAGGGGGCCAACCAAAGCGTGAGCCTGAACATCCAGGCTCGCCGGGACGTGTTCACCCGGCTGAACCAGGGGGAGGTTACTGTTACCATTGATGTCTCCGGCATCGCCGAGCCGGGGGAGCAGACGGTGCCCATCACCACCCGCATTATCACCTATCCCCGCACCATCACCGCCGCCGACTCCATCGAGCTGCGGTATACCAGCCCCTCCGCCATCACCTTCACTGTATCCCGGTGGGACACCAAAGAGGTTCCCGTCCAGGGAGTCTTTGAGGGCAGCGTGGCTGATGGCTATCAGCGTGGCGAATTTGATATCACACCCGAGACCGTAACCGTCAGCGGCCAGGAGGAGGTCGTCAGCCAGATCCAGTATGCCCAGGTCACCGTGGCCCAGCAGGAGATGAGCGAGAGCTTCAGCCAGCAATGCCCCTACGCCCTCATCGACGTCAACGGCAACACGGTTACCGACAGCAATCTGGTGGTCTCCCCGGAGACCGTGCTGGTACGCCTGCCGGTGGTTGTGCTCAAGGAGGTGCCTCTTACCGTCAACCTGATCGCCGGCGGCGGCGCCACCGAGGCCAACGCCAAGGTCACCTTCAGTCCCACCGACACCATCATGGTGGCGGGCAGTCAGGCCGATCTGGAGGGCCTGAAGGAGATCAACCTGGGGGATATCCAGCTGGCCGACATTTACGGCTCCGAGACCTTTACCAAAAAGGTGGAGCTGGCCTCCGAGCTGACCAACGTCAGCGGTATCACAGAGGTGGAGGTGACGGTGACCATCGAGGGCCTGGCCACCCGCACCATGAAGGTGGACAACATCGAAGTCATCAACACCCCCGCCGGCTATGTGCCGGAGGCCATCACCAAGTCCTGCTCGGTGCTCATCCGGGGCCCGGAAGAGGACGTGGCGGAGATCCAGGAGTCCCAGCTGCGCATTGTGGCCGACCTGTCCAACACCGACCCCTCCACCGGCAGCCGTACCGTGCCGGTGAAGGTCTACCTGGATGGCAGCAGCAGTGTGGGCGTGGTGGGAGTATACACCATTGTGGTGTCCCTCTCCTAAGACAGAAAGACAGATAAGGTGATCCCATGATTCAAACAGCGAAAGTGACCAGGCTCCTGCCCGACGGCAGGGCAGAGGTATCGGTGAAACGCCAGTCGGCCTGCGGCCACGACTGCTCCAAGTGCGGCGGTGGGTGCAGTGAGCTGATGGTCAGCTCTACCGTGGCGGTCACCGCCGCCAATCCGGTCCGGGCCATGCCCGGAGACATGGTGCGGGTGGAGTCTGACACCGGCACCGTGCTGGGGGCGGCGGTGGCGGTCTACCTGGTGCCCTTCCTGCTCTTCTTCGCCGGGTATTTCATTGCCGCCGCCTTGGGCGCCGGGAGCGGGATCTGCGGCACCGCCGGCGTGCTGGGCTTTGCCCTGGGCCTCTGCCTGGCGGTGCTTCTGGACCGGCGGATGCGCAAGCGGAAGGCCATCTCCTTCCGTATCACCGCCATCAACCCCGCCGACTGATGTTCGGCTATGTGCGGCCCTGGCGGGACGAGCTGAAGGTGTCCCAGGACCGGGACTACCAGGCCCTCTACTGCGGTCTGTGCCGGACCCTGGGCAGGCGTCACGGCCTGATGGCCCGGATGTTCCTCAATTACGACTTCACCTTCCTGGCCATGCTGCTGGACGGCGGCAGGCCGGAAAAGAGCCGGGAACGCTGCCCTGCCTGGCTGTGGTGCCGGAAAAAGACCTGTGCCGCCACTGGCGGGCTGGATGAGGCTGCCGACGCCGCCACCATCCTCAGCTATTGGAAGCTGCGGGATACGGTGGCTGACAGCTCTTTTCTAAAGGGACTGCCTGCCCGATTCCTCTCTCTCCTCCTCCTCCGGGGTTACCGGAAGGCCGCCGCCGCCCGGCCCGCCTTTGACGAGGTAGTGCGGAGTTGCCTGGAGGAGTTGACGGGCCTGGAGAAGGAAAACTGCCCCTCCATGGACAGGACAGCGGACACCTTTGCCCGGCTGCTGGCCGCTGCTGCCCCGGTCACAGGGGAGAAGGCCAGGGACCGGGCCATGGAGCAGCTGCTTTACCACCTGGGCCGGTGGATCTACCTGGTGGATGCCTGGGATGATCTGCAGGCTGACAGACAAACCGGGGCGTACAATCCTATCCTGGCCCGGTTTCCTCAGGGAGCGGATCGGGACTATCTGCGCGTGACCCTGCGCCACTCCCTCAACCTGGCCCGGTCGGCCATGGCCCTGCTGGAGCTGGGCCATTGGCGGGAGACGGTGGAAAATATCTTATATCTGGGCCTGCCCGCCGTGGAAGAACTGGTATTTACCGGCCGCTGGAAGGCGGCCAATCACAGAGACAGGAGACAAGATCCATGAACGATCCTTACAGTGTTCTGGGCGTCAAGCCGGACGCCAGCGACGACGAGATCAAGCGGGCCTACCGGGATCTGGCCCGGAAGTACCATCCGGACAACTACCAGAACAACCCTCTGGCCGATCTGGCGGAGGAGAAGATGAAGGAGATCAACCAGGCTTACGATACCATCACCAAGATGCGCTCCGGAGGCGGCGGGAACTACTCCGGCGGTGGTTATTCCGGCAGCGGCTATCAGGGGAGCTACCACCAGCAGTACGGCGGCTCCTCCCAGAACGCCAACCTGTACAACCAGGTGCGCCAGGCCATCAATATGAACGACCTGAGCCGGGCCGAGCAGCTGCTGCGCTCCGCTCCAACCCAGGACGCCGAGTGGCACTTTCTCACCGGCTCCCTGGCCTACCGGAAGGGGTGGCTGGACGAGGCCCTGCAGCACATCCAGACCGCCTGCAACATGGCGCCCTCCAACGCCGAGTACCGGCAGGCCCTGCTGATGATGCGCCAGGGGGGCCAGGCCTATCGGCCCTATGGCTACGGCAACGGCCCAGACGCCTGCGACCTGTGCACCGCCTGCATGTGCCTCAACTGCATGTGCGGCGGCTGCGGGAACTGAGCGATGGCCAGCGCCCGGCGTTACAGCGGTGGAGCGGGACGGACGGCTCTGGTGGGTCTGCTTACCGGTCTGTCCCTCATCTGCCTGTATTTGGCCTTTTTGGCCCCAACGGGTAAGCTGGGAGTGGTAGCTCTGGCGGGGATCTTCCCGGCGGGGGCGGTGGTGTCCGCCGGCCTGACCGCCGGCTTCTTCTGCTACGCCGCCACAGGCCTGCTGGGCCTGCTGCTGCTCCCCTCCAAAAGCGCGGCCCTGCTCTACCTGATCTTTTTCGGGCTGTGGCCCATGCTCAAAAGCCTGCTGGAGCGGCTGCCCAGCCGTGTGGCCGAGTGGGTGGGTAAGCTGGCGGTGTGCAACGCTGCCCTGGCCCTGCTGTGGTTTGGTCTGAAGGAACTCTTCCTGCCCTTTTTGCCCACAGCCCTCAGCCAGAGCTGGATGGTGTTTGCCGCGGGCAACGCAGGCTTTGTGCTCTACGATCTGGGCTTTTCCAAGCTCATTGCCTTTTACGCCGCCCGGGTGGACAGGGTCTTGCGGAAGAACCATTAGTTTGGTATAATGTAACGATACAGACAGGGGGGTCTGGGCCTCCCATCACTTAGGAACAGGGGGAAGGCCACTTGGTCAAAAGTATGACAGGCTATGGCCGGGGAGAGGCTGTGCGCAACGGCCGCTCCATCACGGCGGAGGTCCGCTCGGTGAACAACCGCTATCTGGACTGTACTGTAAAGCTGCCCCGCATCTACGTCTTTGCAGAGGACGGGATCAAGGCCAGGGTTCAGGCCCATATTTCCCGGGGCAAGGTGGACGTTTACTTCTCCATCGGTCCCTCTGCCAATGGGGATGTGGCCATCTCGGTGAACAAGCCGGTGGCGGAGGGCTATCTGGCCGCCCTGAAGGATTTGCGTGACAGCTATGGCCTTCGGGACGATATCTCGGTATCCCTCCTCTCCCGGTTCCAGGACGTGTTTTTGGTAGAAAAGACCCAGGAGGACCTGGATGCCCTGTCCGCCGACCTGTTGTCTGTGCTGGAGCTGGCCCTGGATGACTTTGACGCCATGCGGGCCCGGGAAGGGGAGAAGCTGTGCCAGGACGTACGGGACCGGGCGGCCGTCATCGCCGGTCTGGTGTCCAAGGTGGAGGAACGGTCCCCCGGCATCGTGGCCGATTACCGGGCCAAGCTGCTCTCCCGAATGACCGAGGTGCTCCAGAACACCCAGATCGATGAGAGCCGCATCCTCACCGAGGCGGCCATCTATGCCGACAAGGTAGCGGTGGACGAGGAGACCGTCCGCCTGCGCAGCCACCTGTCCCAGCTGGAGCACATGCTGGAGCAGGGAGGCGCCATTGGCCGGAAGCTGGACTTTTTGATTCAGGAGTTCAACCGGGAGGCCAACACCATCGGCTCCAAGTGCAACGACGTGGAGACCGCCGGCTATGTGGTGGACATCAAGGCCCAGATCGAGAAGATCCGGGAGCAGATCCAGAATATTGAGTGAGGAGCGATGGGATGAAGCTCATCAACATCGGCTTTGGCAACATGATTTCCGCCGGACGGCTCATAGCCATCGTGAGCCCCGAGTCGGCCCCCATCAAGCGCCTGGTGCAGGAGGCCCGGGACAAGGGCACCCTCATCGACGCCACCTTCGGTCGCCGCACCCGGGCGGTGCTCATCATGGACAGCGACCATGTGGTGCTCTCAGCCCTCCAACCGGAGACGGTGGCGGGCCGCCTGAACGGGAAAGAGGCAGATCCGGCAGAGGAGGAAGAGGCGACTTGATGGGAAGAAAGAAAGAAAAGGGCACGCTCATCGTGCTCTCCGGCCCCTCCGGGGTGGGAAAGAGCACGGTCATCGCCGAGCTGCTCAGCGCGCGGAAGGACATCCACTTCTCGGTCTCCTTTACCACCCGGCAGCCCCGGGCGGGGGAGGAGGACGGGGTGAACTATAACTTTGTCACCCGCCAGCGGTTCGAGGAGATGATCGCCAACGATGAGCTGTTGGAATACGCGGAATATGTCCATAATTATTATGGCACCTCCCTGCGGGTGATCCGGGAGGAGCTGGCGGCCGGGATCGACGTGCTGCTGGATATCGAGGTCCAGGGAGCGGCCAAGGTGCGGGAAAAGTGCCCCGACGCCGTGTGCATCTTCATCATTCCTCCCTCCTTTGAGGAGCTCTCCCGCCGGCTCCACAGCCGGGCAACCGACAGTGAAGAGGTGATCCAGGGCCGGCTGCAAAAGGCCCGGGAGGAGTGCCGGCAGGTGCCCAACTACGATTACCTGGTGGTCAACGACAAGGTGTCCGAGGCGGCGGCCGAGATCATCGCCATCCTGACGGCGGAAGGCTGCCGCACCAAGAACCGCTTGAATCTGTTAGAAGGAGTCTGATTTGCCATGATGCTCGAACCCCCTATGAATAAACTGCTCCAGCAGGTGCCCAGTCGCTATATGCTGGTGAACGTGGTGGCCCAGCGGGCCCGCCAGGTGGCCACCCAGGCCGAGGACGCCGGTATCTCCCTGGAGGATAAGCCGGTAACCATCGCCATCCGGGAGGTGGCCGAGGGTAAGGTGGTCCTGGACGAGGAAGAAGAGGCATAAGCTGCGCATGGAGAGAGAGGAGGCAAGCGACGGGCGGTTTCCGCCTGCCGCTTGCCTCAGGCTGTCCTTAGGGCAAACAGGGGAGGGATGGAGTTGGTTGCCAGGATCGCGCTGAACGCCGCCACCTACGCCATCGACAAGCCCTACGACTACCTGGTGCCCCCCCAGCTGGCGGATCGGCTGGTCCCCGGTATGCGGGTCATCATTCCCTTTGGGCCGGGCAACCGGCGCACCGAGGGACTGGTATTGGCTCTGGAGGAGGCCGCTCCGGCCGGAGTGGCCCTGAAGCCGGTGCTTACTATCCTGGACGAGGAGCCGGTGCTGGACGGCCAGGCCCTGAAGCTGGCCCTGTGGATGCGGGAGCGGTGGTTTTGCACCGTGTACGACGCTGCCCGGGCCATGTTGCCTGCGGGCCTGTACTATGCCCTCCAGGACCGGTGGAAGCTGGCCGACGGAGTGGACCGGGAGACGGCCTACGAGGCTGCCGGTAAGTCGGAGCACGCCCGGCGAGTGGTGGAGGTAGTAGTCAGCCAGGCGGACGGGGCCGACGTGGCCACCCTCCGGGCCGCCTTCGGGGACAAGGATCCCAATCCCGCCCTCAGGCTGCTGCGGGACAAGGGCGTCCTGACACTGGAGACCAGTGCCGCCCGGGGGGTTGGGGACAAGACCCAGCAGGTGGCTGTTCTGGCCATTCCCCCCGAGGAGGCTCTGGCCCAGGTGGTCCCCCGGCGGCGCTCCGCTCCCATGCGGTGTGCCGTGGTGGAGCTGCTGTGCGCCCTGGGAGAGGCGGCCGCTAAGGAGATCTGCTACTTTACCGGGGCCTCCATGCCTACCCTCCGCTCGTTGGAGAAAAGCGGCATCCTTACCCTGGAAAAGCGGGAGGTCTACCGCCGGGTGGCGGTGGAGGGAGTGGAGCCGGCGGTCCGGCCCATCCTGAACCAGGAGCAGCAGGCCGCCTTCGCCGGTCTGGACGCCCTGGCCTCCGCCGGAAAGGCCGCCGTGGCTCTGCTCTATGGGGTCACTGGCAGCGGCAAGACCCAGGTGTACCTCAACCTGATCTATGAGGCCCTGGCCCGGGGCAAGTCGGCATTGGTGCTGGTGCCTGAGATCGGCCTCACCCCCCAGGTGATGCGGCTTTTCGCCGCCCACTTCGGAGAACAGGTAGCGGTGCTCCACTCCGCACTCCGGGCGGGGGAGCGGTATGACGAGTGGAAGCGTATCCGATCCGGGAAGGCCCGGGTGGTGGTGGGCACCCGCTCGGCGGTGTTTGCCCCCCTGAAGGACCTGGGACTCATTGTTCTGGACGAGGAGCAGGAGGCCAGCTATAAATCGGAAAATGTACCCAAATACCACGCCCGGGAGGTGGCAAAGTTCCGCTGTGTCCAACAGGGGGCCCTGTTGGTGCTGGCCTCGGCTACTCCGTCTATCGAGACCATGTATCAAGCCCGGCAGGGAATCTACCGCCTGTTCACCCTTACCCGACGGTATAACCAGCGGGAGTTGCCGCCGGTGGATATCGTGGATATGAAGGAGGAGCTGCGGCAGGGCAGCGGCGGCGACCTGAGCCGGCCTCTGTTGGCTGCCCTGGAGGAAGGGGCCGTTCGGGGGGAACAGAGCATTTTGCTCCTTAACCGCCGGGGGGCCAGCCGGATGGTGACCTGCGGGGAGTGCGGAGAGGCTCCTGACTGTCCCCGGTGCTCTATCCACCTCACTTACCACTCGGCCAACGGGCGGCTCATGTGTCACTACTGCGGCCACTCCCAGCCCCTGCCCGACGCCTGCCCCCATTGCGGAGGGGCGTTCAACTTCATCGGGGCGGGGACCCAGAAGGTGGAGGAAGAACTGCGGGAGGCCCTGCCCGGCCGGGAGATCCTCCGGATGGACGCCGACGCCGTTTCGGCCACCCACAGCCATGAGACGCTGCTGGGCCGGTTTGAGGCGGAGAACATCCCGGTGCTGCTGGGCACCCAGATGGTGGCCAAGGGCCTGGACTTCCCAAATGTGACTCTGGTAGGGGTGATCTCCGCCGACCAGTCCCTGTACGCCGACGACTACCGGGCGGGGGAGCGCACCTTCGCCCTGCTCACCCAGGTGGTGGGCCGGGCCGGCCGGGGAGAAAAGGGAGGAAGGGCTATCATCCAGACCTTCACCCCCGACAACGAGGTGATCCGTAAGGCCGCCCGCCAGGATTACGACGGCTTTTACGCCCAGGAGCTGGCCCTGCGGGAGCTGCGGGGCTGCCCGCCCTTCCGAGACCTTTTCATCATTACCGCCTCCGGGCGGCTGGAGGGGGCGGTATTGCGCACCTGCATGCGGCTGCGGCGCACCCTGGAGGGATGGCTGGCCCTGCCGGCCTACCGGGAGATCCATGCCAAACTGCTGGGGCCCGCCCCCGCCGCTGTGGCCAGGATCAACGAACGTTACCGTTACCGGCTCACCCTGGCCTGCGCCAACACCAGGCCGGTGCGGGAGATGGTGGCCGCCCTGCTGCGGGCCGCCCAAACTGACAAGGAAAACAAAGGGGTGTCCGTCTCCGCTGACGTGAACCCATTGGATTAGGAGGAAATGACATGGCACTGCGTACCATTCTCACCGATGAAGATCCCGTGCTGCACAAGGTGTGCCGCCCGGTGACCAGCTTTGACGGACGGCTTCACGACCTGCTGGACGATCTGAAGGAGACCCTGGCCCACGCCAACGGCGCGGGGCTGGCCGCCCCCCAGGTGGGCATCCTCCGCCGGGCGGTCATTGTGGTGGATGACAGCGGGGAGATGCTGGAGCTGGTGAACCCGGAGATCATTGCCCAGGAGGGGGAGCAGGACGGCCTGGAGGGCTGCCTGTCGGTCCCCGGCCGGTGGGGCTTTGTGAAGCGGCCCATGAAGGCCACCGTCCGGGCCCAGGACCGAAACGGAAAGTTTTTTGAGGTGGAGGGAGAGGGCATCGTGGCCCGCTGCTTCTGCCACGAGCTGGGTCACCTGGACGGCCACCTGTTCTCCGAGCTGGCTGACCGGCTGTACACCAACGATGAATTGGATGAGCTGCTGGGGGAGGAGGACGAGGCATGAGGATCCTGTTCATGGGCACCCCTGACTTCGCCGTGCCCTCTCTGGAGGCCCTCATTAGGGAGGGCCATCAGGTCTGCGGCGTGTTCACCCAGCCTGATAAACCCAAGAACCGGGGCATGAAGCTTCAGGCGCCGCCGGTGAAGGTGTGTGCCCAGGCCCACGATATCCCGGTATACCAGCCGGTGAAGCTGCGGGATGGCGCCGCTCTGGCCCTCATTCAGGAGCTGGCCCCCGAGCTCATCGTGGTGGCGGCCTACGGCCGCATCCTGCCTGACGACATCCTGGCTGCCCCGCCCAAGGGGTGTATCAACGTCCACTCGTCCCTGCTGCCCGCCTATCGGGGGGCAGCCCCCATCAATTGGGCGGTGCTCAACGGGGACAAGGAGACCGGTGTGACCATCATGCACATGGCCCACGATCTGGACGCCGGAGATATCATCTCCCAGGCGGCCACCCCCATCGACCCCGACGAGACGGTGGTGGCCCTCCACGACCGGCTGGCGGAGCTGGGGGCGGAGCTGCTGGTGGACACGGTGGCCCGGATCGCCGCCGGTACTGCCCAGCGCACCCCCCAGGACCACGAGAAAGCCACCCTGGCCCCCATGCTCAGCCGGGAGCTGTCTCCCATGGACTTTACCCGTACCGCCCGGCAGCTCCACGACCAGGTTCGAGGGCTCATCCCCTGGCCCGCTGCCGTCACTACCTTGGGAGACAAGCGGTGTAAAGTATTTTCAACTGTCATTTTGGACCAAAAGACCGATGCTGCCCCCGGCACCGTGCTCACTGCCGGGAAGGAGGGGCTCACCCTGGCCTGCGGTGAAGGCACCGTCCTGGGCATCGTGGAGCTCCAGCCCGACGGAGGCAAGCGGATGAAGGCGGTGGACTACCTGCGGGGCCACCCCATCCCGGTGGGATAACCCATGGAGCTGCTATGGTCAGCGGCGGCCACCGGACTGGTGATCGTTCTGGGCCTGTCCCTGGTGCTCCGATGGCTGGGCCGGGCGGGACTGCCGGTGCCCCTGGGGGCCGCCGCCCCGGCGTCAGATGGCTGTATCCCTGACCGGACAGAATGTGCAAAGGTATTTACCGTCACAGTTGCGTTTCGGGTGTTGCTCTTCCTTGCGGTGGGGCTGTTCGCCTGCCTGGTGCTCTATCCCGGTGCCGGTCCCGACGCAGCACTGTGGATCTGGCGGCGATGGGACGGCCTGCACTACATCAATCTGGCGGAGCTGGGCTATTCCGGCTATGTGGAGAATGGGAAAAACCTCTTTTTGGTGTTTTTCCCCCTATATCCCTGGCTGACCCGGGTGATTTCCTGGTTCACGGGCAATACTATGGCGGCAGGGCTGTTACTGTCCTGGCTGAGCTACGCCGGGGGCTGCGTTTTTTTCTACAAGCTGGCCGCCTATGAGTTGGGCCGGGCGGGAGCCCGCAGGACAGTGCTCTTCCTGTCGGTGTATCCCTACGCCTTTTTCTTCGGCGGACTCATGACCGAGGGCCTCTTTCTCCTCACCACCGCCGCCGGGCTGTGGTACATCCGCCGCCACCGTTGGTGGCTGGCGGGGCTGTGGGGGGTGCTGGCCGCCCTCACCCGGATGCATGGGGTGCTCCTCATCGGGGCGGCCTGCGCCGAGCTGGTGGAGAGCAGGGGAGGGCTGGACTGGAGGGCCGTGGTCCGCAGATTGCCCGCCCTGCTGCTCCCCCTGCTGGGCACCCTGGGCTATCTGGCCCTCAACTGGCAGGTGACCGGCGACCCCTTTGCCTTTACGGTGATGCAGCAGCACTGGAGCCAGGGGGCCAACCCCATCGGCGACACTCTGTGGTATGTAATGGAAAATGCCTTTACATACCCGGACGTCATGGTGCGCTGGCAGATCTGGATCCCCACCCTGCTGCTCTTTCCCCTGTGCATTGGACTGGTGGCCTGGGCGGGGAAGCGGTTCCGGAGCATGTACACGCTGTACGGCTTTGTTTATTTGGTGCTCAACTACTCCCTGTCCTGGCTGCTCAGCGCCGGACGGTACCTGTCCTGCGCCCTGCCCCTGTTCCTCTTCGCCGCCGGGCTCACCCGGGGGCGGCCCAAGACCGCCATTGTGGCTGCAAGCCTTATGGCTCTAGGGTTTGTGGTGAATCTGTACTGGTTCCTCACCGGGGGACAAATCATGTGATCTGCCTGGAGGTAGACAATGTATTTCTTCAATTATGTAGATCCTTATTACTGGATGATCCTGGTGCCCGCCATGCTCATCGCCCTGCTGGCCCAGCTGAACGTGTCGTCCACCTTCAACCGGTACGCCCGGGTGGGTAACCGCCGGGGGCTCACCGGAGCCCAGGCCGCCCAGGAGGTACTGCGGGCCCACGGGGTGCATGGCGTCCGGGTGGAGCGGGTGGCCGGCAAGCTCACCGACCACTATGACCCCAGGACCAACGTGATCCGCCTGTCCCAGAGCGTGTACGACTCGGCCAGCATTGCCTCGGTGGGGGTTGCCGCCCATGAGGCGGGGCACGCCGTGCAATACGCCCAGGAGTACGGTCCCATCCGCCTGCGGGGGGCCATTATCCCGGTGTGCAATTTCAGCTCCCAGATCTCCATCCTGCTCATCATCCTGGGCTTCGCCCTCTACTCTCAGCCCCTGTTCGCCGTGGGGGTGGTGCTCTTTGCCGTGGCCGCCTTCTTCCAGGTCATTACCTTGCCGGTGGAGTTTGACGCCTCCCGCCGGGCCATCCGGTGCCTGGGGGACACCCAACTGCTGGACCAGGAAGAGCTGCGGGGCGCCAAAAAGGTGCTGGGGGCAGCGGCTCTCACCTATGTGGCCGCCCTGCTGGTTTCCATTGCCCAGCTGCTGCGGTTCGTGCTGGCCTTCAACAGCCGCAGGAGGGATTGATATGACCGCCAGAGATGTGGCCCTCCGGGCCCTGGTGGCCTGTGAGAAGCAGGGCGCCTGGTCGGACGGCTTTTTGAAGAAGACGCTGCGGGCCGCCGGGCTGGACAGCCGGGACGCCGCTCTGGCCACCCGGCTGTGCTTCGGGGTGCTCCAGAACCGGATTTTGCTGGACCACTACCTGGAAGAACTGTCCACGGTGCGGCTGGAGAAGATGGAGCCCGCCGTTCGAAATGCCTTGCGGCTGGGGGCCTATCAAGTATTGTTCCTTGACAGGGTGCCCGACCATGCCGCTGTTAGTCAGGCGGTGGACCAGGCCCGACAAGGGGCCAAACACCCTCGGGCCGCCGGGCTGGTCAACGGGGTGCTCCGGGCCCTGGTCCGGCAAAAGGAGGCCCTGGAGCCTCCCAAGCACCCGGCCATCCGGTACAGCCATCCCAAGTGGTTGGCGGAGGCCTTCGCCGCCCGGCTGGGCGGGGAGGAGGCGGCCGCCTTTATGGCCGCCAACAACGGCCAGCCTCCCACCTGTGCCCAGGTGAACACCGTCAGGGCCACGGCGGAGGAGGTAGCCGCCTCCCTCCGGGCGGAAGGGGTGGAGGTGGAGCTCCATCCCTGGCTGCCCAACTGCCTGCTGCTGTCCCACACCGGGAGCCTGGAGGAGCTGGCCGCCTTCCGGAAGGGCCTCTTTTACATCCAGGATGCCGCCGCTAAATTAGCGGTGCTGGCGGCAGACCCAAAACCCGGTATGACGGTGCTGGACGCCTGCGCAGCCCCCGGCGGCAAGTCCTTCGCCGCGGCCCTGGCTATGGAGGGGCGGGGAAGGGTGGTCTCCTGCGATATCCACCCCCACAAGATCGACCTGATCCAGGCGGGAGCTGCCCGGCTGGGCCTGGACTGTATTTCGGCCCAAGTGCTGAATGCCAAGGAGTGTAAGGAAGAATACCTTGACGGATTTGACCTGGTGCTGGCCGACGTGCCCTGTTCCGGCCTTGGCATCATCCGGAAAAAGCCGGATATCCGCTACAAGGACCCCAAGCCCCTGGCGGGGCTGCCCGCCGTCCAGAAGGCCATTTTGGACAACGTAAGCCGGTATGTGAGGCCGGGCGGGGTCCTGCTCTACGCCACCTGCACCCTGCTGGAGCGGGAGAACGAGGACGTGGTGCGCGATTTTACTGACAGGCATAATGACTTTACATTAGAGGGATTTCAGATCCCCGGGGACTTTACCGGGGCGGCGGAGGGTATGGTGACCTGCTGGCCCCACCGCCACGGTACGGACGGCTTTTTCTTTGCCAAGCTGAGGAGGAAGGCATGACCGATATCAAATCCATGGATCTGGCGGAGATGACCGCCTATTTCAAGGAGCTGGGCGAGCCCGCCTTTCGGGCCAGGCAGGTGTTCCAGTGGCTCCACCGGGGGGCCAGATCCTTTGACGAAATGACCAACCTGTCCAAGGCTCTGCGGGAGAAGCTGAAGTCGGACTGCCTGCTCTGTCCGCCGGAGGTGGAGCGCAAGCAGGAGTCCAAACTGGACGGCACCATCAAATATTTGTGGCGGCTGTCTGACGGTAACTGCATCGAGACGGTTTTGATGCGCTACCATCATGGGAATACTGTGTGTATCTCCTCCCAGGTGGGCTGCCGGATGGGGTGCGCCTTCTGCGCCTCCACCCTGGGGGGCAAGGTGAGGGACCTGACCCCCGCCGAAATGCTGGATCAGGTGCTCTTTACCCAGATCGACTCCGGGGCCCCCATCAGCAATATCGTGCTCATGGGCATCGGGGAGCCGCTGGACAATTTTGACACAGTGATGCGGTTTCTGAGCCTGGTGAACAGCCCTGACGGGCTGAACATCGGCATGCGCCATATTTCCCTGTCCACCTGCGGCCTGGTCGAACAAATTGACAAACTGGCCGGGTATCAGTTACAATTAACGTTATCGGTTTCCCTCCACGCCCCCGACGACGAGACCCGCAGTAAGATCATGCCGGTGAACCGGGCGGTGGGAGTAGAGAAGCTGTTTGACACCTGCCGCCGGTATTTTGAGAAAACCGGGCGGCGGATCTCCTACGAGTATGCCATGATCGACGGGGTGAACGACGCCGACTGGCAGGCCGACCTGCTGGCCAGTCACCTGAAGGGGATGCCGGGCCACGTGAACCTGATCCCCCTGAACCACGTGGCGGAGAGCCCCCTGAAGCCCAGCCGCCGGGTGGCCCAGTTCCAGAAGCGGCTGGAATCCCACGGCATCACCGCCACGGTACGCCGCAAGCTGGGAGGCGATATCGACGCCTCCTGCGGCCAGCTCCGCCGGAAGGCCATGGCGGACGCCACCTGATGACAACCATCCAATCTCTGCCGCGGCTCCGCCGCGGGTACGGAAACGAGGCTGATACACTATGATATACGCGTGGGGCATCACGGATCGGGGAGTGGTCCGGGCCCAGAACCAGGACGGCTACTACCTGGACGTTCCGTCAGAGCATCTGGCGGTGGGGGTGGTATGCGACGGTATGGGGGGCGCCAGGGCGGGCAACGTGGCCAGCCTGATCGCGGTGGAGACCTTCGTGGACACCCTCCAGCGGGCCCAGGGCGCCCCGGACACCCCGCCGCCGGCGGTCCTGTCTATGGCGGCGGAGGAGGCCAACGAGGCGGTATACCGCCGGGCCAACACCGACCCGGACTGCTTCGGCATGGGCACCACCATGGTGGCGGTGCTGGTGGTGGAGCGCACGGCCTACCTGCTGAACATCGGAGACAGCCGGGCCTATCACATCAATGAGGGGGGCATCACCCGGCTCACCCGGGATCACTCGGTGGTGGAGGACATGGTGGCCCGGGGGGACATCACCCCGGAGCAGGCCCGCACCCATCCCCGGAAGAACCTCATCACCCGGGCCTTGGGGGCGGAGGAGCGCATCCGGGCCGACCTGTACGAGAAGGAGCTGGACAGCGGGGACTTTTTGCTGCTGTGCTCCGACGGACTGAGCAATATCCTCTCCGATCAGGAGCTGCTGTACGAGGTGCTCCACGGAGGAGAGCCCGCCGACTGCTGCCAGCGGATGCTCAGCATGACCATTTCCAGAGGGGCGCCGGACAACGTGACCGCCGTCCTATTCCAGATCCTTTGAAAAGGGGGTAATGAACTATGGATCAGTACATAGGGAAATTACTCGACAACCGATATGAGCTGCTGGAACGCATCGGCCTGGGCGGTATGGCCGTGGTGTACAAAGGCCGGGATCACCGGCTCAACCGGCTGGTGGCTGTGAAGATCCTCAAGGAAGAGCTGGCCCAGGACGCCGAGTTCCGCCGCCGCTTCCACGACGAGTCCCAGGCCGTGGCCATGCTGTCCCATCCCAACATCATGGCGGTGTACGACGTGTCCCACACGCCGGAGCTGGACTATATCGTCATGGAGCTGCTGGACGGCATCACCCTCAAGCAGTATATCCAGAAGAAGGGGGGCAAGCTGGCCTGGCGGGAGGCCCTCCATTTCATCACCCAGATCATGAAGGCCCTGTCCCACGCCCACAGCCGGGGTATCATCCACCGGGATATCAAACCCCACAACGTGATGGTACTGCGGGACGGCTCCCTGAAGGTAGCCGACTTCGGTATCGCCCGGCTCACCTCCTCCGCCCAGGCCACCCTCACCCAGGAGGCTCTGGGCTCGGTCCACTATATCTCCCCGGAGCAGGCCAGGGGCAGCCATATCGATGCCCGCAGCGATATCTACTCCGCCGGCGTGGTGCTCTATGAAATGATCACCGGCCGGCTGCCCTACGAGGGAGACTCCCCGGTGGCGGTGGCCATCCAGCACATCAACTCCATCCCCCTGTCTCCCCGGGAGATCGATCCGGAGATTCCCGAGGCCCTGGAGGCCATCACCATGAAGGCCATGGCCTCCGACGTGAACCAGCGGTATATCTCCGCAGACGCCATGCTGGCCGACCTGGAGGAGTTCCGCAAAAATCCCTCCATCAACTTTGACTACACCCCGGCGGATCTGCTGGTGGCGGGGGAGGATGAGCCCACCCAGGTGTTGGGAGCCAACACCCCCAGCAACGTGCGGCCCCAGCCTGTTCACACTGACCGGCTGGAGCGGGAAGAGGAGGCTCAGCACACCGCCCCTATCCCTCATCGGACCGCTCAGACTCACCGCCGGGAGGACAAGTACGACTACGAGGCGGTGCGGGGGGCCAACAGCCGCCTGCCCATCTTCCTGGCCATTGCCGCTGTGGCCATCTTTCTCATCGGTATGGGCGTGTTCCTGTGGACCTCCTTCTTCAGCAGCATCGGCAGCGGAGGAGAGACCCTGTACAGCGTGCCCAAGCTGTACGGCATGACCATCGAGGAAGCCCAGCAGCAGCACGACGTGGTGGAGGCCGGTTTCCAGATCGTTCAGGGCCAGACGGTGGCCAGCGACCTGCCCGCCGGGCAGATCGTCACCCAGGATCCGGAGAGCGGCCGCAACGCCTCCGCCGGGGCCACCATCACCGTCGCCCTCAGCGATGGCAGCCAGTATACCGAGGACAACGACGTGATGCCCGACGTGGTCAACCGGGATAGGCGCATCGCCGTCAGTACCCTGGAGGCCCTGGGCTACAGCGAAAGCGAGGGCACCCTGGTGATTCAGGAAGAGCCCAGCGAGGACGTGAATGAGAACTATGTCATTTCCAGCGACCCCAAGGCCAAGGAGAGCCTGGAGGGGGTTACCGTCATTACCCTGGTGGTGAGCACCGGCCCGGAGGATGAGCCTGTGACCGTCATCAACTTCGTAGGCATGTGGGAGGATGAGGCCCGGGAGAGGGCGGAAGAGGATCTGGAGCTGGTGGTGGCCTCCATCGACGGCGAGTACAGCGACCAAGTGGAAAAGGGCCGCATCACCTGGCAGAGCATCGACGTAGGTACCCAGGTGGAGAAGGGCCAGAAGATCCGCTTCCGGGTCAGCCTGGGCCCGGAGGAGGAGCCCACCACCGAGCCCACGCCCAGCCCCACGCCTACAG
>NZ_JACJLC010000003.1 GCF_016901955.1 Pseudoflavonifractor phocaeensis | reverse complement strand
AAAACGCCGTAAATATTTGGAGACCTCTGATTGCAAATAAACGAACCCGGTAGGATTGCAAGTCCTACCGGGTTTTGACTGTATACGGGTGGTTATTGAGCGCTTACGGTTTTCCGAGACTGGAGCGTATCACATCTCCGACTGTGTCCAGGATCGTAAACCAAGCGGATCGGCAGAACTTAAAAGTGAGAAAAACCAGAAAACTAAATGGCTTTAATTTAATCAACTGCACCGAAGTTCTGATTTATTGCCGCACATACCCCAGATATGAAAGTGGGGCAGACAATGTGCGAATAACAGGATGCGATGTAGTGACTGCAGAGATCTTTGTATCTGAGCCAAATTCCAACATCCAGGCATCGTGCATCCAACTTCTTGAAATGCTTGATAGCAGATATCCGGAAAGCTACACAATCCGCATTATAGACGATGATTGCCGAGTTTTTGAATCGCCAGAGATCCAGCTATATATCTGGGGCAAGAGAAAGGGGCGCTTTGAGGTGTATAGGCTCCCAACTGATGGAGAATATACAAAAAGACTTGTAAACAGAGATGTTCCATTTACACCAAAAAGATAAAAAAGTGGTGCATCTGCACCACTTTTGATCAAATTGTATTTCAAATACCAATTTCGGCACTTATTTTTTGGTGCAACTCTATCTGCAAAAGTCTCGTCAATACTGGAAAAATTGATGCATAACATAGAAGAAAACCCCCGATAAACAGGGGTTTTCTTCATGCCGCCTTGTTCTCCAAGGTGACGTCTTGATATGTCTTTTGTTGCCGAAAAAGATACAGCCTGGAAAGCCTTGCGGCTCAATGGATTTATGGTTTTGCGCAACTTGTGTTTTTGTTTTTCTGCGCTTTTTTCAAGCCATTTCCGAACCCCTATATGACATACTGACAAAGCCGTGTGCAAACAGAGGCGAAAAAAGGGCCGTGCGTCAGCACAGCCCTTTGTCTTACTTCAGTCTTATGATCTGCTCATATAGCATGGCATATCTTTTCTCGATCACCATATTGCTGTGATAGTGGCCGAAGAACCAGTACTGGAAGGTACATTTCTGACGCACTTCGTCGAAGAACTCGGTCAGTGCGTCTTTTTTGAACATTCCTCCGCTGAACACATCCTGTATGCTGGAGGGGCAGCAGTGGCTGATGATGTAATCCACATTCCAGTGGACACGCGCCAGATTTGCTCTGGCTTCCAGATATTCCGCTTCGCTGGGCAGTTCCTCGGCCCACCAGGAACGACGGTTCACACGAAACAGCGCACCGCGCTGTTCGAGTTGCTGGAACTTTTCCTCGAAGTCAGGATCGTCCGGTTCCAGGATGCCGTCCTGGATATCATGGGAGGAAGCGCCGCCCATGGTAAAAAACTTCCTGCCATTGAGCTCATATACCTGACCTCGCATGAGGTGCAGAACGGAGGGACGTATCCTCTGGATCTGTCCACCATGCCATTCTTCTTTGGGGTAGTCTTTGTAAGCGTCATAGTTTTCGTGGTTCCCAAGCACAAATGCAGTAGTGTATGGCCGGTCCTCCAGCCAGTCCAGTCCTGCATCATCCCGTGGGTCACCGTGCCAGATTCCACCAAAATCTCCACAGACCAGAACCAAATCTTCCTTGGTCATGTGTTCCTGCTCGTAGAAGATGTCCGGGCGGAAGCGGCGGAAATCTCCGTGTGTATCCCCTGTAATAAATATTTCCATAAGTAGTTGCTCCTTATTTCCATTTTAGCACATGGTCTGCTCGATCTCTACATCACTGTATCGGAATTTGAGTCGAATTGTTTCCGCGTCGACTACGGTGATCCGCTCAACCAGCTGCCGAACAATCCCGTCATCATACTGTTGGAAGCCACTGAGGTGTTCCTCCAGATAAGTTGCGTACTCTGCCATACGTGAGTCCTCGTTGATTCTGTTGGCTGCCTCTTTCTTCGCCGCAACGATCCGTGTCTGCAGGTTCTGCTTTTCTTCCAGCAGGGTCTTGAGTTGCTCTGCTATCGTCAGATCCTCCATGTTGGCTAACGCCTGATCCAACAGGGCGTTCTGTTGTGCGGTCAGGGCTTCCAGTTCATGCTCCAATTCCAACAGGTTGTTACCGTCCCCTTCCGGGGTACATACCATTCGGAGCGTCTCTGCCAGTTCATCCTGCAGGCCATCGCTTGCTTCGACTACCCGGTTAAGCACCGTGAGAATTGCGGTATGCAGCTTGTCCTCCGCCATGGAAGGCGAGTTATGGCAGTATTTTTTCCCGAATTCCAACCGGGAGACGCACCGCCAGACGATCCGTTTGACGCCGTTCCTGGCCCAGGTACACCGCTTATAGGGGGAACCACACTCCCCACAGACAAGCCGCTCACTGAGCGCATACTTGGCGGAATACTTGCCCTGTTCTGTTTTTCCGCTTTTCTGCAGAATCTTTCGCTTGCTGGTCCGCCGTGCCATCTCCTCCTGTACCCGCTGGTAGATGTCCCGCGGGATGATAGCAGGGTGGTTGTCCTTGATGTAATACTGCGGCAACTCGCCGGTATTCTTCTTGACCTTCTTGCTGATGCAGTCTGTGGTGAAGGTCTTTTGCAGCAAGGCGTCTCCCGCATACTTTTCATTGGTGAGGATGTTATGCACAATCTGATGGGACCATGCCTTGACACCCTTTGCGGTGGCGATCCCATCTTGGGTAAGTTCTCTCTGGATCTGTCCCTCACTGCAGCCCTCCAGGTACCGGCGGTAGATCCGCCGCACCACCTCGGCCTCCTCCGGTACGATCTCCGGCTTACCGTCCGCTCCTCTTTGGTAGCCCAGCATGGATCTGTAGTGGAAGTTGACTTTTCCTTCTTTCATTGCCATCCGGATACCCAGCTGGATATTGGAGCTGAGTGATTCACTCTCGGCCTGGGCAAATCCGCTGAACAGGGTGATGAGGAACTCGCTGGATTCTGTTAGTGTGTTGATGTTCTCTTTTTCGAAGATGACCCCGATCCCCCTGGCCTTCAGCATCCGCACCGTCTCCAGGCAGTCTACGGTGTTCCGGGCGAAACGGGAGAGAGACTTTGTGAGGATGAGGTCGATCCCGCCCCGCTTGCAGGCGGTGATCATCCGGTTGAATTCTTTTCGCTTCTTCATACTGGTCCCGGTGATCCCCTCGTCCGCGAAGATCCCCGCCAGTTCCCAATCTGGGGACTCCTCAATTTTCTGGGTGTAGTAGGCTTTCTGGGCGGTGTAGCTGTTGATCTGCTCCTCACTGTCGGTGCTGACCCGGCAGTAAGCCGCCACCCGCTGCCTGCCGTGGAGCCTCGTCTTGTTGCTTGCTACATTGGACCGTGATGCCGGAATGCGGTGGATGGTGCGTTCCAGTGATGATTGTTCCATTTTGCTGTCCTTTCTGTTCCTAATCAAAAGTGTACGGTGATTGCGTTATCTGTTCCGATTATGATATGGGAGACCATTCGTTCGAAGCGCTCCCAGTCGATTTGGTCGGGCTGCGTTTGACTTACAGCCGTATCCACACCATCATCACAGCAGGCATACCGGGCAGCTGCCCCTTGCAGGATGTGGGAGAGAGCCTCCTTACCGTCTCCTGGCTGTTCCAACGCCCGGTTAATAGCGTTGGCCAGGCGAACGGCCTCCGCAGAGGGCGCGTATGGCTTACATACGGACTTTTCATGTGCCGCAAGCTGCCGTGCCGTCTGCGCAAGCAATTCCTCCTTCCTGACAACAAATGCGTTTCTGCAGGCAGAACATTTCAGATGGACGTTTCCGGTATGCCCGATTGGCCCTCCGGTTCGGAGCAGGCGAGTCTGACAGCATCCGCTTCGCAGCTTTTGCCATAAGCCATCCGATTCCGTCCGGCGTGGAAACTTCCCACTTGTCTTTTCTGAGATCTTTTCCTGCACTTGCTGGAAGGTATCTTGGTCAATAATGGGTGGGTATCCATTTTCCCCGGCATAGCGAGAGTTTTCCAACATTCGCTTGATTTTGTGCTTGTTCCACAGCGGCGATTCCTGAGAGAACGGGATGTTGTCTGCATTCATCCGGTCTGCCAGTGCCTGATAGGATAACCCGGCCAGATAGGTGGTAAATATATTTTGAACAGTGAGTCTTTCCTCCTCCTGGATGACCAGATCGCCGTGTATGATCTGGTAGCCATACAATATCTTCCGATTTGCCATTGCCTACGCCTCCAGCGTCTCTTGGAATTCAAATCCGCCATATAGTTGAAAACGGATGGTACTCTTGGTATCTACAACGATTCGTTCCACCAGCTTGGTAAACAGGGCTTCGTCAAAGCTGGACAGAGTCTCTGGTCCGTTCCGGATGGTATCAATCGTCAGGCGAATTGCATCGACCTGCTCATCAATATCCTCATTGCAAAGCAGCTTTCGTCTCTCCCGTCGTAGTTCTGCCAGCTTGGCATTGAGTTCCGCCTGCTTTGCGGATAAGGCAGCCTTGTCCAGGAGACCTGCCGTGTGCAGCTTTGTGAGGTGGTAACTCTGCTCGGATGCCGCAGCGATGGCTGCGTTGACCGCCAGCATGGCCGGGTTGCCGCGATGTAGGGCATCTGACAAGGTCTCCATTTGCTTTAGCACAGGTGCCAGCACGATGCCGTCATGGGTGCGGAGCTTACGATACATCCGGAGGAATGCCGCATGGATGCTGTCCTCGCTGATCCGTCCGTTGGGGCAGTCGGCGGCCTTTCTATCATGCTTGCGGCACACCCAGGTAACATATCCAGCTTTTGAAATTCTCCGCATGTATAGCGTCCCACACCGCCCACAGATGATCTTCCGAGCAAGCGGGGTCTGATCATGTGGAATCGACTGTCGCTCTGCCCGCCGTTTCAGCAGTTCCTGAACTTTTTGAAAGTCCTCATAGCTGATGATGGCAGGGTGGGTATGTTCTACATAATATTGGTCCGCTTCGCCATGGTTGTCTTTCCTGCAATATGGAAATGTGTTGGTTGTGTAGGTTTTCTGACAGAGGGCATCCCCAATGTATTTCTCGTTTGTTAAGATCTTTCGAATGGTCTGCTGATGCCATTTTTGTCCACCATGAAGGGGGGCAGGCCCATTCTTACTTAACTCCCGGGCGATCCACTCGGAGCTATATCCTTTTAGATAGGCTGCAAAGATCCACTTTACGATCTCTGCCTGGTCCTCTACGATTGCAAGATTCTTACCATCAACGATTTGGTATCCAAATGGTGCGGAGCAGGTAATAAACTCCCCACGCTCCATGCGGCGCTGATAGCTCATACGTTGGTTTTTGGAGATGGAGATGGATTCCTCCTGGGCCAGAGAAGCGGAAACGCTCACCATCAGTTCTGAGGTGAGCGTTCCAGTGTCGATATTCTCTTTTTCAAATTGGACGGTCACACCTAGCGAGGAAAGTTCCCGCAGGGTGGCGAGGCAGTCGCGGGTATTTCTGGCAAATCGGGAGATGGACTTGACCACGATCTTATCGATCTTGCCCTTCCGGCAGTCTGCCATCAGGCGGTTGAAGTCCTCATGCTTATCCATCCGCGTGCCGGTCAGGCCCTCGTCTGCGTAGATGTCCACCAAATCCCAGCCATCGTGGGCGTTGATCGCCTGCGTATAGGCACGGATCTGGGCGGCGTAGGAGTGGAGCTGGTCCGCAGAGTCAGAACTGACCCGGCAGTAGGCTGCTACCCGCAGGGTGTCTGGTCTCGCTGCCTTGGGTGGGATCACTTGTACTTCAGCCATTTCTCATTCGCCTCCTTCCATCTTTTTCGGCAACGAAACCATACCACACCCCTGCGGGAATAGCCAGCACTATTCCCAAACAGTTCCGGGTCGGTATCGTTCTGCGGACAGCCGTTTGGCTCTGGCCAGTTCTTCTTTGGTCAGCAGGCCGTCTGCAGCCATCCGTTCCCACAGGCCCACCGATAACAGGTAGCGCAGTTCGTTTCGAATCTCCATCACGCAGCCTCCTCAAAATAGCCGTTGTCTTTGACCCGCCGGATAAACCGTGCCACCTCATAGATGCTGCTGGTCATAGGCATTGGGGGTAAAGCAGTGCGGGTGTCCTTGAAATAGCGGCTGCCTCTGGCAGACCGCTCATCCAGAATGGCGATGACGCAGGTGTCGCTCTCCATGCGGATGGCACGTCCAAATCCCTGCTTTAGTTTGATCTGCATCTCCGGCACAGCTACGGTCCGGATAAAAGAGTGGAGGTCTGGGTATGCTTCCCGCTTTTTTTCTTGCAGAGCGTCCGGATACTGGAACGGCAGCCTGGGGATGACCAACAAAGAGACACAGTCTCCGGGAAAGTCAAAGCCCTCCCATGCAGCGCCGGTGGCAAGCAGAACACTCCCGGGAGCCGCCTTGAACTGAGCCATGGTGTGGGAGGCATTGCGCCCCATGGTGAACAGGGAGAACGGGAGGGGCTGGTGTTTCAGACGCTCCTTCACCGCCGACATGGCGGCATAAGAGGTGAAAAGCACCAATGCGTGACCATGGGCAGCGATCAGCAGATCCCGGATCTCACCGGCCAGCTGGTCAAAGTAATCTGCATCCTGGTACCTGGGTGGCATGGCGGGAACATAGAGCAGGCAGTTCTTCCGGTAATCATACGGAGAGGGCGAAACAGACTCCTCTGTTCTGGGATCGCGGGTAAGACCGGCCTCCTCTTTGAAACGAGAAAAATCCTTTCCAATCGCCAGGGTACCGGAGGTGATAAGGATAGGATGGGGTTGCGACCAGAGTGTTGCGTGGAGCTGGGCAGTCAGGTCGGAGATGGAGGCGCACAGCAATGTGCCGCCATCATCATCCGCCGCAGTATAGAATACCAGGTCAGAGCGTTCCTCCAAAAACAGATGGACTGTGGAGGATATCCGATCCAATTCCTTTCGGGTGGTCGGTGTCAGCACTCTGCCAATCTGTTTCTGGATGGTCACCAAGGTCTGGGCCAGTCCGATCATGTGTCGGACATAGTCCGAGAAAGGACGGTCGCCATCAGGGGGCATGGACATGAGGTCCAGGAGCGCCGCTGCCATCTCGGCCAGGGATTCCGACGCCAGCAGATATCGTTCCGCCCGTAGGGTGCTGATCAGCGTGCGGATGTCCTTGGCTGCCAGGGTAATGCCAAACATCTGCCGGGCAGTCTCAGGCAGCTTGTGTGCCTCATCGATGACCCAAGCGCAGGCGTCCGGCAGGATAGGCCGGTGGCCGCTGCCCCGATGGATGGCATCGGCCAGCAGCAGATTATGGTTGCAGATCTGAAACAGATAGCGGTCAGAGTTGCATGCGTCCATATAGCAACGATACCGGCAGCTGTTCAGGCGGCAATCACACACGGTGGGGACACATACCCGGTTTCGGTCATACTGGCTGAGATGGGGAGCTTGGTCGGTGTCCAAATGATCCCGCAAGGAGAGAAGCGCCTGGGCAGCCAGGGGATTTTTCCGAGCCAGATCCACCTGCCGCAGGCGTCGCATCAGGCGTTCATCACAGACATAGTGGCTTTTTCCTTTTCGAATGACTGCCCTGATAGGGGCCTGGATCAGCTTGTCCTCCATAAGAACAGAGGAGAGGAACGGGATGTATTCCTCCCTCACTGCCGTTTGCAAGGCAATGCTGGAGGTGGAAATGAGGATGGGCTGGAAAGGAATGTTCTCCCGGCTCAACGCACGAGAAAAAGAAACACCAGCCACCAGATAGGCGTAGGTCTTGCCGATCCCTGTTCCTGCGTCACTTAAAGCGATCTTGCTGTGGATCATGGCGTCCATCATCTTGTGGCTCAACTCGATCTGGCTGGGCCGGGCCATCATGACATGGCGAGGGAAAAGGATCTTGAAAATATGGTCGATCTCACGATGGGCGACCTGCCTGTTATCATAATTGATCATGAGTAAGATCTCCTTATATTTTGTAAGTGGTTTTATGTTCGATATCGTCGTATTTGCAGCTCGCCCCCCGACGATGGGGAACAGTACGGATCGGTTTCCGGCAATAAACCGCACGGGCTTTTACCTGGAGTCTCTACTGCTTTCAACTCCAGGGCAGCGCCGCCTGTCTTATGCGCAGGCCAAGCGAGGTGTCTCATTGTGTACCCGAACAGCGTCATTGCAAAAGCGCGTGCCATAGCGCCCCCATGCAGGTGGCGTTCTCGCTCGGCCCAGGGCATCTGCCCTGGGTGTCATGGCGCGCGCTGCATGACGCTCGACTGTTCAGGTGGTTCTCCGTACTGCTGGTATAAACTTTTCAAGGTGCCGTGGAGCGGTGGGCGCTCCTTCAGGAAGCGAAACGGGCCAGGATCTGGTTCATTTCGTCTAGGTCCTCGCCGTGAAGTCCAACTGCCAAACGCTTGAGCAGGGCGGTCTGTTTGGGGGATAGTTTGGGCCGGTCCTGAAAGTACCAGTCAGCCATCCTTACCCCGCCGCCATATCGGCCTCGGACTGTTTCAAGGGGGTATGTGAGTGTGAGTTCTTCAATGTCGCGGCGGATCGTCCGTTCACAGACACCGAGTTCTGTCGCCAGGTTCTGAACGGTATCCCTCCGCCGTTGGCACAGCAGGTCGATGAGTTGCTTCTGTCGGTCGTTGCTCCTCACACTCTCACCCCCTTTCACCTCCATGGCCGAATCATACAGGGTAAAGCGGACAGGCCATGTCCGGATTAGAAAAATTTTTTGAAAAATAAGTCCGGCCTTGGCGAACATAAGTAAGCGTAAAAACAGTCGGAGACTTGTCAGGGTACTGCTACCTGGTTTGTGCCGGACTGCTATCTCAATGCCTGCACACTGAGAACGGCCTTTTTAGACGCCCAGAGATTTTACGGTTACTTACAATAGGAAAAAAGAGCCATGAACAGCGAAATTAATTTTCGCTGTTCATGGCTCAATTTTATTTCATAACGAACTACATCACATTGAGTAACTCGTCTTAAAAATATTGCTTATTTTGTTTTAACAAATTTCTCTAGTCCAAGGGCCTGCATTCTTTCGGCATCAGTATCCGAGCAAACTTCATAAAACTGTTGGTAGGTTAATGTATCAGTACTCTTATTAAGAAAGTATATCAGCATAAAATCTTTACAATATTTTTCACTAAAGTATACCTCAAAATCAACCCTCATACTACGGCCTGTAGTACAGTCATCCTTTTCATAAAATTCATTAATCTGCCTTGCAACCTCTGCAGCAACACATTGCTCAATACCACTTCTATCTATAAAAAACTCCCGGAACATATCCAGCACATTGATTCCTTCTGGCCACATATAAAATTTTATTTTATTTTTCAATTTCTCATTGAGGTAATAAATTACTTTTTCTGCAAAACGATCGCCTATGTTCATTGCCAAAGACCTACTCATTATAGAACGTGAAGCAAGATGGTATATAACTGAATTAACGAATTCCAAGTCATCAAGATTTCTATACGAATAAATAATGCTTTTTATTTCATAGATTGTTGTTTCAATTTCCCGTTTCTTTTGAATCAAGTCAAATGCCCCGAAATTAACAGCTGTACGATTTTCTAACTTCTTTATCCATGCTTGCAACACAACAGCATCTGCCATACTAGGTTTTTTCACTGCAGCCATTAAAGAACGGTATTTGTTGTTATATCCATAATAATCGTTTGAAATCTTATCGCCATTCTTCTTGTTGTCAATAAGTTCTTGTATAATTATTACAAGCATATCCAACGGAATACCATCACTAAAATCAGACCCCTTATATTTTTCTATCCACGCTGCTACTGTTTTAACTTTGTCTACAGCATATAAGTAATGCTTGATATCAGCATGATCTATGTCATTACCATAAGATATAAGAGCTATTGCAAACTCTGCAGCGGGATCGTTATTCTTATTTTTTAGTCTTGCTTTGACCAAAGAAAGATAATCCCATTCAGCTTTATATTTTTCAGATTTTTTGAAAAATTTTATATAATCTGAGTCGGGTGGGGGATTTAGACATATTTCATAATTTAGACGAATTCTATCATTTTCATTGCACAAGAGCTTATGACACGCTAGTAAATTAAAGAAAGAAGGGAGAACTTTTTCTGGCTTAGACAGGTGGATAACATCATGATTTTTGAGTCTTTCCAGCACCTTCGTTTTTAGAAAACAATGTATCCGCTCTAATTCCTTTAAAGCGTTTTCCGGATGTTCTAGGGCACTATCATTCATTACATAGTCAAAGATTTTATCTGTAATATATTCCCAATATGAATTTATTTTTTCTAAACGAAGCTCACGTTGATCGGCATCGGCTACGACACTTTTTATCGAAGTATATAACTTGCCAAAGTGTTCTCCATAGACACTAAATGGTGTGTATTTGCTTATCATATTTGAGAGGCGTGGCTTTGCCAAAATGTCCGTAATCTGCACCCTATAGTTATCACATGTAGCCTTAGTTTTAGGATCACCACACTTTTCAATATAAAATAGGAGCTTTAGGACCTTGAACATATTAAAGCGTTCCGCGTTATCAGTGCCAGCTATGGTTCTGATATCAAAATTCAATACGGATTTCAATTTGTCAACCAGTCCTGAACCATCACTGTTAGTAAATTTATCTCTTATCGTATCCTCATCAATAAATTCCCCTGGATGAGAAAACTCAAATTCATTTACCAATTCCATATATAAAGAATGCCATGACACGGGGCAATCCTCGTGGTATGTATTACCAATATCAAATTTTCCCATGTTGCTACCTCCCTAGTTGAACGGCAAGATCACTTTATTAAGATGCCAAGGAAATTAGGATAGCTTATCCCGGACTTGATGGTCGCACCATAACAGAAAACTGGCCGCTGTCTCAAATTATATTGAGAGGACGGCCAGTTCCAGTTTATATACAGAGACTATAGTAAAGCGAGAAATGTAGGGCGTGGAAAAATATCTGATATCCTGTGATTTACTCACAGATCTGGCGTGCTTTTCAGTTAAATCCCTTGAAATAAGGGTTTTGTGCTAAAAGAGACAGAAGATATGCTTTCAGCCTCGCTTCCCCAAACCAGTTGCACGCTTCCAGTAATTCCTCCTGTAGGTCGCCTACATAGGCGCTTTGGAACAACTGCCGAACCAGACGAGCATCCTCTTTCAGTTGAGCCAAAAGCTTGGGCTGGACGGTTTGATTCTGACAGAGTTCGTACAGGTCATTACCCAGCAGTTGATCGGCGGCTTCCGGCTCCTGGAGATGTCGCTCGGCGGTGTCCAGCAGTAATTTCATCATCTGGATGCCTACTTCCGGTTTCCACTCACTTACTTTTCCCAGGAGTTCCATGGTGTCCATCTCCAAAAGTTCCTCCGCACTCCAGAAGCGGACTGCATCAGGAAAGGCGGCAATCAACAGGTCCCGGCAGGCCCACTCATTCTTTGAGAGGTCCCAGTTGCGGACGGCAGCCTCCAGAGCGGCAAGATCCGGATGGAGCAGGGGATAGGTGTTCCAATGGGTATCCAGTGCTTCTTGAAGCGTATCAAATAAAGTAGAGCTGTCCTGGCCGGAGAAAAAACTTTCCACATCGCTCAGGCCATCCACCGTTTGATAGAGCCAGTTTGGCCAGGCTTTGTATGCTTCATACTGGGGTAAATCAGGCAGCAAAGATTCCCAAAAAGAACCAAGCCGCTCCTTTGTAAGCAGAAACTGATCCTCAAAGGCTGGTTTTCCGCTGCGAGCTGCACCCAGCACCTCGCCTGCTGTGCAGAAGGAATAGCGCTGAAAAAACGCCTGCAAAAGTTGGAGGTTATGTTGTGTCTGATTGTTGGCTGGAACCAAAGCGTGGGACATCCCGTAAATGGCCAGCTTGCAGGCCAAGAGCCGTTCTTTTTCTCCGCTGCCGAAGTGCGCTTGTATTCCCTCCAGAATGGAGAGAACGCCGCGCTCCAGGTCCTCCAGTGCCGCGTCGCTGGCCCGGGAAAGCTTGATGCGCTCCGACCGGTTCAGTGATGATATGTCTCCAAAATCACCACACCAGCCGCACTCCCAGCGGTTGCCTCGTACCATAACAGGACTGCCGCAGTGCGGACATCGGATTGTAGACATGAGTACCTCCCATACAACAAATCAAATTTGAGTCGTTATTCTACACCCAGCGCCTTGAATACAGCTTCCTGCGCAGAGGTGTAAAAGATAATGCTGAAGGCCCCCATCAAATCAGGAGGCACAGTTCCAAGATCCGCAGCTGAAGTAATGGGAAGCAGGATTTTCTTGGCCCCGCTGTCCAGGCAAACCTGGAGCACATTGGCCAGCTCATCCACTTTGGTAATAGCACCACTGATGCTGATCTCTCCCAAAACCGCAAGGCTGCTGAGCGTGGGCTTATTGAGAGCAGCGGATGCGATGGCAATTACCGTGGGCAAAGCCAGAGATTTCGTCATCCCAATGCCATTGAGATCCTGATAGTTGATGATGTAGTCCTTCTGCGTTGTGCTGATGGAACGGGAGATCCCACCGCCGTTGGCTTTAAGGTAGTTAAAGGCAGTATTTGTGGCCTCCTTGGCTTCTCTGTCACTGCCCAGACCGGTGCGCTCAAATTTTCCGTTACCGGGCAGCATCTGAGTCTCCAGGCGATACACACCTACCATGCCGGACTTGGCTCGGGAGATGGTATAGACTGTTCCGGGATTTGCCATGCCCTCTGGAATCAGTTTTCCGCCGCCCTGCTCCGGCACCGACACGAAGCGCTCTTCAAAAGTTTCGTTATCGATATAGGAGAAATTCACATCATAGAACTCCATACCGCCGATCTTTTTCAGCTGCTCCTTGACCCTGCGCCGCATCTCCAGAGCATAGGTCAGGATCTCCTCCATATCGTTACGGGAGAATTCACCATCGGGATAGAGCAGTTTTGTGAACCCGGAAACCATTTTGCGGACGGCAATCGTGTCTCTCTGATTGAGATTGCTGCCGAAGCGGAAATATCGGTCGCAGGCGTCGCCCCAAGGCTCTTTCCGCATCTCTCGCATAAACTCTGCCAGATAGTCGGTGATAAAACCATAATCATTCGTAAAGAAATCAGGACGATACTTGGGGATCTCCCAACCAGGCACATAACAGTGCATACGGTCAAGAAACGCCGTGTCGTAGGCCATAGCATCAGGGAACGGCTCAAAAAGATGGGAGGTTTTCAGCAGAACATCCACGCTCTGATTGATGTTGCCTACAAAGGCCATGGATGCGCTGGCGGCCTTCTCCTCTTTTCCGCGGGCAAAGGAACCAGAAGCCATGTAGTCTTTCATGATCTGCACGCCGTCTTTGTCTTTGAAGGTGATACCGGCAACCTCGTCAAAGGCTACACAGTCCCACAGCCCCACCAGTCCTACAGTTTTGGTCCCCATGTTGTAAAACAGATTGGCCACCGTGGTCTGCCCGCCGGAAACCAGAATGCTGTTGGGGGAGATCTCCTTGAACAGATGGGACTTGCCTGTACTCCGAGGCCCCAACTCACAAAGGTTGAAGTTATTTTCTACCAATGGCAGCATCCGGGCCAGCAAGAGCCACTTTTCCCGCTCGGTAAACTTGTCCGCCTCCATGCCGGTGGAGCGGAGCAGAATGGTGATCCACTCGTCCTTGGTAAAATGCTTCCGTCCCTGCTTGATCTCAGCCAGATCAATGTGAGGCATCTGAATGGGAGTGACCTTCCGGATTTGGATGGGAGAGTTATGCTTGTCCTCTTCGCAGAACTCATAGTCCAGCTGCACGATACACCAGATCCCACCACAGAGCAGCCGGTCATACTGTGATACATACTCTGCTGCAATCGGGATGTTCTTGATCCCAAGGTTGGAAAAGTCAGCCTCATAGCGGTCATATTTGATGTTCAACTTCACGGTGAGTCGGTCGATTACGGTGAAGCTGCCCCGTTCCCGCAGCAGAGAGAGCACCTTTTGAGACTCGTCCGGACGCACGAAATTGTCGGACAGGATGCGCTTCACATTCTGAACGCCTTTCTCAATGACCTCATCATCATCCGAACTGCAGTACTGGCCAAGGAGAAACTCCAGTACATAGACGGGGACATTTGCCCCCTCTTTGATGGACTTGGTCAAATCCTTTCGGACGATCCGACCATCAAAGTATTGCCGCAGTTTTTGGTCAATGACCATGTTGGCGTCATCTGTTTCGTTGCCCAATTTCCACTCTTCCATGGTGCTTCTCCTTACAAATCAAAACCGAAATCGTCGGCCATTGCAATATCAATATGGAACTCGATCTCCTCTGGCACATCTGTCCCGTTGGTGATCACCAGCCGATAGAGTTTATTCCGGTCGTAACTGCCCGCCTTGAGGTTAAAGCGCACGCGGAACACTCGCTCAGAGGCGTTGCTGCTGGTACGGTCAGCAATGATGGTCTGGCGGTCGCTGACAATCTTGTCCTCATCATCCGTCATATAAACCGTATAAGTACAGGGTTGTACCTTGTCGCTGACAGGCTGCTTTTGGAAAAAGTCCAGAGAGAAGATAAGATTTGTAATCTTCCGGCTCTCACTGAGCAGTCCTATCTGCGCATTAGTGAGTTCCACAAACTGCTTGCTGCTGGTCCTCAGGTTCTTAAAGGCAATGACCGGAACCACCATTTCCTGCAGGCTGATTCCGCCGTGGACATAGTTTTCTCCGCCGCCTTTGATCTTGATGCGGGTGGAGTCCTGTGGAGCGTATCCCTTGACCGGTGTTCCATCCAATACCCCTGAAAGTTGGATCGGGAGCAGGAAACTGGCGGTTGTATCAGGGGTTGTCAACCCATAGCGCCGTCCCAGTTCAAAAATCTTCCCATCAAAAGCATCCCTGCTGAGTTTGTCGCTTTCGGAAAGGGGGCTGTATGTATAAAGGAACCCGTGATCTGCTGTGATGAAAATATCGGTACCCTGCATATCGTTGACCACGATGCGGAGCAGATTGGAGAGTTCCTGAACCGTGTCCCCGCAGGCTTCAAAAACCTTCTGTTCGGTAACGGACTTGTCGCCTATTGCGTCAATGGTGTTGTGGTAGATATAGACCACATCCTTGCCGCTGACCAGTTCCCGGCGCTCAGCCCGCTTCATATTCAGAATATCGGTGTACTGGACGGCCACACTTTTCGGATTTGCGGCACAAAGGATCTTCTCCCGCTCCGCCGTGGAACGGGTAGGCATACCGTCCGCCAGAACCTCCATGTCCTCAGTCACCCCCAGCCGTTGAGCAGGAAGCAGCGCGGCCATACCGAACTTGGTGATGGAGGGGAAAATCACCTGCATGGATTCCAGTTTTGCCGTACCCTTGGTGGAGCGAACCAGCGTTTCGCTGAGTTCCGCCGCCACCTCATAGCGCAGGGCATCGGAGATGATGACAAAGGCGCGGGTCGTTTTCCCTGCCAATGGGCGGACATAGTGGGTATAGAAATCCCGCTGTCTGCGGATTTCGGACACATAACCCAGAGAGGCAAAATCATCAGACACGGCGTTGGCCCAGCAGGAGGTCAGTCCTCCCAGGAACCAGTTTTTATAGAGTGATTCCACATATTCTGCGGCGTGCTTCAGTTTGTCCTCCAGTACGGCGTTGCTGTCCTTCAGGGAATTCCCAAAGTGGAGGTGGAACTGACGATAATCGCTGTCCATCTGGTACCCCTGCTCGGTATAGAGTTTCCAGATTGCCTTTGGCTCCACAATGTGGAACCCGCCCGCGTGTTCCTGGTAGAAGTTCTGCATCCGGGCCACATGGTAGAGGCACTCGTAGTAGTCAGAAAACATCTCATACCAGCCGGAGGTGCGGCGGTTCTCCACCGTTTTCAGCATCAGGTCAGTTTTCACCACCTGGCCGGAGATCTCGTCATAAAACCGCTTCAGGATGCTCTCATGGATGGCGGGGAAGATATCGCCCGTAAGCAGGGTTTCGATCTCCTGCTTGTCAAAACGGGTGGGCAGCTGCAGTTCCTGCTCCACGCTGCGGCAGAGTTCCATCAGAGCGGAATGGTCCTCCCGGTTCTGCCACTCATGGACCATGCTGTAACAGTAGGCCTTGTTTGATTCCGAGAGGAACCGCTCCAATCCCTTGAACACACCGGCGCTCATGGTCTGGGACAGGGCAGTCAGCAGCACATGAGCCGCAAAAAGGCCCAGGGGATTTTCTTCTTCGTATTGATAGCCTGTGTATTTGCGTGCCAACTGCCAAAAAGCGTCGATGTTGCCGAACTTTTTGATGTTGGAAATGGGTGCGTTGGTTTCCTCATCCAGCCCGTGGGATAGCACGGAGATAAAGACATCCTGGGCCGAGCCGCCGGGGACACCGGCCAGGACGGCCATCACATCGATGTGAAACTGGATGGGTGTCTCGTAACTGCGGCCGATTTTTTGCAGCTTACCCTTGCGCTCCTTGTTGTCCAGGAATTTGGCATAGAGTTTGACCGTCTTGCGCATGGCAGGGCCGGAGGCCACATTCAGTTCGCTCATGAGCATGGAGATGTAATCTGCCCGGTACTCCTCGCTGAACAGCTCAATGTCCCGCAGCCAGTTGTCCCTGGAGTTTTCATAGGAGAAGGGGTTGTAGATGAGGAAATCACTGGTGAGGTCGTCGTGGAGCAGCAGCTTCTTGACCTCAAAGTTGTTGGAGCCGGTGAGTTTGACGATCTCCACACCCGGCAGATCCAGCTCGTCCACCATGCCCTCAAACTCCCGCTCCTCGTCCTGCCAGAAGATGATGCGGCGCTGATAGAATTCCGGCAGAGGGGCAGCAATGCGCTCTTTCAGGGCGTACTGGATAGATTCGATAGACATGGTTTCACCCCTCTGTATGTTGCCTATCGCGATATGAACACTGTGAATGACAAATTATAACATTGTCATCAATATTAGCCGCAGAAAGCAGTTTCTTAATCTCATCTATACTGCTCGGATTATTATAGCCAATGGTTATAGAGCGAATAGCAGATGTTTTTTCACAGTCCCACGAAAGACAATAGTGTGGAACAATGTTAGTTTCTAGCCCGCTTAATTGGGGCATGGAATTTTCAAAGAACTTCGATGGATAGTAAACAATCCTTGTTTCCTTTTCGTCTTTGAATGTGGGATTTTTTATAAAGCCCGCATAATGCTTAAATGTGGGCAAAATAGCTTGATACCAAGCATGATATCCATATTTTTTTAATGCAAGATAACATATCTGGGCCAACTCATTCTCAACTTGTGCACTATCATAGATTACGCTTTCAAATCCGATCGAATGAGTAATATCAGATGATGTAATTGGATACTGCCTTTTAAGTCCCTCGATGCATTCTAAATCAAATCCTGCTGCAACTCCTGCACCGTTTTCTCCGTATTCTTTCCATTGCTGTACTAAATCATTTTCTGAGCAGAAACAACAACCAAATGGTACATCAACTATGCTTTGAAGCTTGAATGTAGACTCCAACAGGTCAAATTGTGATCTAAGTACATCTTTGTCAATATCTGTTCTTTTAAGTGACTCTTTAATTCTGCCCCATAAGCTTTGATATGCACGAATTACTTCTTCGGAATCATTAGACTTTGTAAGGTCGGTTAACCATAATGTCTTGGAGGTCAGCATAGACTTGAAAGTCTCCATTTTGCAATAGTAATAGAAAATACTCATGAAAGCTCTCCTTTACCTAATCTTCGCCAGCACATCGCCGAATTTGGCGTAGTTCACTTTTACCCCATCGTCCAGGTCGAGTTCAATATTCTGGTCGGCCAGGTGGTGGATTTTTTCCTCGTAGGTCTGCAGCTCCCGGCTCTGGTCCTGGAGCTTTTTCTGCTGCTTGGTGAGGCGGACCTTGTCCGCGCCGGAGGCGTGCTCCAGGGCGTCGGCCAGGTGGGAGAGCTGGGTGCGGTAGCGCTCCTGCTGCTCGTGGACATAGTCGGTGCGCATCCGGGCCAGCAGATCCCGCTGGTAGCGGTGGAGGTAGATGAGGGCCTTGAAGCCGTTTTTCTTACCGCTGTCAAAGAGCCAGTAGATGGGCCGCTTCTGATAGGTCTTGCAGTGGTCGGCGAAGAAGTCGTTGATGAAGTAAGACCGGATGATCTCCCGGGGGGCGCCCTTTCCGCCCAGGGCGTCGGCGATGAATTTCAGGTTCTCCTCCAGGGTGTCCTCCCCGTAGACCACCCGGACAAAGTCCACGAACTTGCCGGTGAGGTCATCCTCAAAGTAGTCGTCGTCGCAGATGGGGAGGATGTTGTCGGCGTCCGGGATGATGGTCTGATACTTGGAGGAATCCCACTCGCCTCCGGCATAGGCCAGCCCCTCCACATCCAGGGAGTAGCGGCCAAAGAGGCAGCTCACGGCGTAGGAGATGAGAGAGACGATCTCGTCCCGGAGGGTGCGGACATAATTGCTGCCCTTCATGGACTCGGGGACATCGTCCTTGGTATTGAAAATTCTATGTACTGTGACATCCTTGTCGGCCACCTCGGGGGTCAGCTCGTCCTGGAGACCGTAGATGTCAATGAAAATGCGGTTCAGCTCCTCCTCATTGGCTTTGAGCTGCTGGAACCGGGCCTCGCACTCCGCCTGCCAGGCGGTGAATTTGTCAGAGATTAGTTGTCCCATTGTATATGCACTCCTAAAATCGAACCGGAATTTCTGATTTTCGTATTTCAATATTTGGGGAGTCAAAATTGTACCCGCGCAATGCAATTCTTAGCCCATCGACAACATTTTCAGCAGCAAGTCTTGGAGATAGCATTATTTGTTTAACTGCATTTACATCAAAATCAATATCAATATAGGGCACTAACATATTTTCCTTCTGATATACCTGAATGCAATAGTCCTCATCTCTGAGTGTCGAATGCATAGACCAGCATTTTTCTGGAGCGATCGGATTACAGAGAGGATTATATGCTATACGATATTCATGCTCATCTTCAAACCCTTTGTGCTTAAAAAATGTTCCGATGTACAATACAGCCCATGACACAAACATATACCATTCACTCCCAAAAGGAACGGTGTTGGAAAAATCATTCAACATCTTTTTAAGAATTTCTACTTGTTGTTCTTGGTCATACACAACAGCGCCATAAAGAAAACTAACTGGCCACTGCGTTTTTGGATAAAGCTGCAAAGCAAAGGACTTAATAGTTTTTGACAAGCAAAATTTTATATTTACCCCATCACCCTTTGCATAGTAATTCCACATAGTCAAGCTATCGCCATTTAATGAAAAAGACACTTGATAAACTTGAAATTGTTGGATTGTGATATGCTTGCTTAAAATTGAAAGCTCATCGACAAATTTATTTTTATCATAAGTGCATGCATCAGGCCAGACATCATTTATTCTGTTTCTGCATAAGTCTAATACATATTGTCCCTCGCTATGATCATTCAAATATAGCCGATTGCTAAATCGTAACTGCTTTTTTCGCAGTATTTCTAAAAGTGTATTTACTGTTGTGTAGTGAAATACAGAGTCATCTGGGCAATCTTTTGAGATCAATGATTGATAGTCATACTTATTAAAATAATGGGAAACATGCTCCATACTACTTCTCCTAAAAATCCTTATACCAGCGGATGCCGCTTGAAATCCCAAGAAGTTTCATGGGAATCCCAATCTTGCTTCGATAATTGAACTAATTTTTCAACGGCCAAGGTACACGCTGCTTGGCTTTCTTTTGTACCAAACTGAATAGGTATGGAATTGATATGCCCTGGCAGATAGTTTATCGTAGGACTGACCATACTCAAATAAAATGCCCCAACTTTGGAATTTAGCAAGCCCAAAATGAAGAAAATTTTTCCTTCAGAAACTGTACAAATTGGGCCTGCATCATCAAACATAAAACCAACTGGAACAAATCTGCATGCAAATGTACCAGACGAAATTTTTGTCCATGTTATAGCAGCTCTAAAGGCATATTCTCCGTTATAGTTGTGCGATTTTACGCGTGATCCACTAAAATTATCGTTTTTACATTCCCATCCATCATTTTTCCAATTAAGCAAAAACTCATTGTTTCCAAACCAGCGTCTAAATTCTCCGCCTTTTTGGTACGGAAACCACTTGAAGTCAGAACTTTTTGCAGCGTCATTAGATGGACATTCCCAATAAATATTTTTTAGGGAGACTTCAAACCACAATCTCAAAAATCGATCGGTATCTCCAGTTATAAGGCCGATTCTTGGCGAAGCATACTCAGAAAGCTTCGTATTACTAAAACTCAAAAATACCTTTTCCGAAACCCAATACACAATAGGAGAACCTGGTATCTTAGAAAAATTAGAAGCATTAACCCATGCAAAACGATTTTCAGGAACGGGGAACTTCTTTGGTGCACTATTATCAATGTCTTTGAGCTTAATTTGATTATAAGTTCCTTTGAATCCATCGATGTGGCAATTTCGAAATACTGTGACGGCAGTTCCAAAGGCAATTCCCATCACCATGTTTTCCATGTGCATCAGGTTCATGATGGTTTTACTATGGAGTAGCTTCTGCCGCAGCTTTTCAAAACTGGACAAGAACATCCAACTTTGCATGGTAACCATGCAATTATATCCATCTTGATTGGCCATTCTATTTCCTCTCTCAATGAAGCAGGAAAACAAATCGCCTTTCGCATCAGGATGATTGTCCTTCACAAATTTGGACAGCTTGTCATTCATATTGCTGCTGCCCATGTAAGGCGGATTGGTTACCACCACATCATACTGCCTTGCCAGCAACGAGCGGAAGTTCCAGGTGTTCAGTTTATCCGTATAGTCACCGTCAAACAGGGTAATTTCGTCAGGCTGCTCCGGCTTGGGCTCCAGCTGATCCACGATAAGCAGGGAGCCGAATTCCTGTCCCTCGGCATAGTTTCCGGGATGGTACAGATTGGGTTGGATGCCCCGGGTGAGGAACCGCCGGTCATACTGCCGGGCTTTCATCATGACAGCAAAATAGGCCAGTTGGGCCGCCCGGCGGTCGATGTCCAGGCCGTAGAGGTTCTTCTGTACGATGGATGCGGCGGCGTCCCGCTGGCTCCACCCCTCACTCTCATAGATTTGCATGAGCACGTCAAAGGCATAGACCAGAATGTGGCCGCTGCCCATGCAGGGGTCAATGAGGGTAATGTCCTCGGGCTTGCAAGTGCGGTATTCCTCTTGCGTCTGCTCAAGCTGTACCTGAACCTCCGGTTCCTGTTTGGCTTCTGGTAAATAGTATTTCCAACCCATTTGTTCAGCAATGAACGCTTCATTCGAGATTCTTTTTGTTTCTATCTCGTCCCATGTCATCTCATCCAAGCCGCGACCATCAGCAAACACGCCTTCATTTTTTTGCTTATCGATGAAAATTCTGCCCAAGCTGTTTTCTACCATGTAGCGCACAATCCAGTCGGGGGTAAAGAGCTGGGTGGCGGAGGGAATGCGCTCCTTGGTGACTTTCACATTCTTTTTCAGCAGGTCAAATGTCTCTGCTTTCAGTTCGGTATTGTAATACTGATACAGCCACCCGATGATCTGCACCTGGTCGGTCCAGTCCTCCTCGGGGATGTCGGCCACCATACGGCCAAGGACGCTGTCCGGGCGGAGAATGTTGTTGGGAAAGAGCAGCTCGGTATAGCCGCCCATGTGCTCAAACATCTTGGGCAAGCCCTCATTGAGGGCGTTGCACTGGGTGAGGAGTAGATAGCGGTAGAGGGCTTCGTTGTCAGTCCTCTCGATATACTCCGCCACCTTGCTCTGATCCAGTCCGGGCAGGTCGATGTGGAGGGCCTCCTTCAAAATCTCCGGGTCAAAGGCACCCTGGGCGTTGGAGAACACCCGGATGTGGCTGGGCAGGTAGTTGTTGACCTCCATATACCGCAGAGCGATGAAGCGGTTGAACCAGGTGTAGGCCACTTCCTCCACCACCTGGTCATAGCCCTTGGTCTGGATCTCCCGCACCAGCTCCCGGCGCTGGCTCTGCTCCTGGGGGGACAGGGCCATGCCGTTGACGGTGACGGCGTTTTCTTCTCCATAGCCGTCCTTGGTGATACCGTATTGAAAAGCCCGTTGCCGAACCTGCTCCATGAGCGTGGTACGGGCCCACATAGCAAATTTCTGGATGGCGGATTTGTTCATCCCGGTTTCCTCCTTTAGTTGACCTGTACACCGTCGCAGCTCTCCAGGGTCTGGTAGAGCTTTTGGCGGATGCCCTCCACATAGGCGTCAATATCGTCCCTGGATTGCAGCCGCTTCACGGAACACAGGTCATAGCGGCGCACGGTGGCGATTTTCTTGGGGGCAGGGGCGGGTTGCTTGGCCTCGCCGCTCTCTTTGGCCTGGGGTTCCGGCGCGGGGGCGGCCATGACCTCCATGCGCTTGCAGACGGTATCTTTATGGTTGAGCAGCTGGGTGATCATGGCGTCCAGCTCGGTGAGGGAAAGGGCCTCCTTAGCAGCGTCCCGTTTCCCGGCAAAGTAGTCGTCGGCCTGCTTCAGCAGAGCACCGGCATCCCGGGCCTCTCCGGCCAACTGGTGGACATCCTGCATACACTGGCGGATGGTCTCGGCCACCTCTTCCTTTTTCAGCTCCAGCAGAGCCTGATAGGCGGCTTTCACCTTGCCGATCAGTTCGGGCAACTCCCCAATGCGGTTATAGGGCTTGGGCATAGCCAGAATGCCGGAGATGGTACGGAAGACCTCCTGGGTGTCCGGTTCGGTGGCGAAGTAGTCCCGCTCCCGGCTGATCCGGTTCATCTGCTTGACAGCCTCGTCAAAGACGGTGCGCTGGCTCTTGAAGAACAGCTCCACACCCTCCATGTCCTCCGAGGAGTCCAGCAGATCGTCCTGCTTCTGCACCATGCGGTTCAGCAGGGCCACATTGTCCTTGCGCTGGCTGAGGATGTCCTGGGCCAGATCTCGGGCGGTGGTCACCTGCTCCTTTTCCGGGTAGCGGTTCTGGGCATACTGATCCAGCAGACCCTGGTAGTGGGCCAGTTTGGTTTCAAAGGTATTGAGGACAAAGCGCACCAGACCATCCTCGTCGCCGGGAATATCCATAGCGCCCAGGTAGTCCCGCAGGAAGGAGATGCTCTTGCGCATCAGATCCTCCGAGGGGGCGATCCGGCGGGCCACTACGGCCTTGTCCACCTCAGACTTCTTGCGCAGATAGTCCACCAGGCGGCGGTCATCCTTGGCGACGATAGCTCCTCCGTACTTGATGGAGATCTTCTGCTGGGCAATGAGCCGGGCGATGAGGGCGGCAATGTCGATCTCCTTCCAGCCGTAGGGGATGGCCTGATAGCGCCGCTGCACATCCCCCATGGAGATGGTGGGACCGACGGACTTCAGCTCCAGCCACTGGCTGATCTCGTTGAGAGCGTCCTCATTGTTAGCGCCGGAACCCACCAGACTGAGGTCAGCATCGGCACTGCCGTTAAGAATGGCCAGGATGTCTGCGTCGCTCTCCACAAAGTGGTTGACCATGTTCAGCTTGGAGTAGACGCTCTCCACCAGACCGCTGAGGGCGGCGTCCAGCTTGTCTTTGGCGCTCCCGGCTTTGATAGCCATGATCTCGCCGTGAACCACCACTTTGGCGTCCACAATGGCTTTTTCCAGATAGCCCTTGGCCCGATCCTCCAGATGGCGGGCCTGCTGCTGGCGCTTGCGGATGATGTCCTGGATAGTCTCGGGCAGCTGAGAGACATTCTTCTGCTTGACATATTTGCGGATCTTCATGGCCTGCTCCAGCTCGTCATAATAGGGGGTGTCGCCGGAGAGGACTACGATGGCCTCGTTGTTTACCTGGGACTCCATGATGAGCTGCTGATCGGAGTCCTTATAGTGGTCGCTGGCCACGGTAATGACCCGCAGACGAATGCCGCCGCTGGCGGAGCCATTGAGCGTTTCATCGATGTACTGGTCATAGGAGAAGTCGTATCGGCCATGCTTGAATTTCTTGGCTGGGTATATATCCCCAAACACCGTCTGGGCGATGCTCTGGGTGATCTGGTTGGAGTCTACCACCGTGTTTTTGATGTCAACGGCAACATCCTGCTCCTCATCTGTCAGGAAAGCGTAGGTGTCCCCGTTGCGGGAGACATAGTTCTGGGACTGGAGCCGCGCCAGGGAGGCAGTGACAGAGGCACGGAGAGCAATTTTATCTGTGCGGATATCGTCCACCATCAGGGTGGCGATATTATCAATGTTGGCCTTGATGTCATCGATATAGCGTACCAGGTAGAGCAACTTCAGGACGGCCACATCCTGGGGTTCAATGCCGTCATGGTTGTCCGCTGCGTTTTGGCAGCGGTCGATCACTCGGCGGATGGCACTCTCCAGAAAAGTATGTACGGTATCGTAGAACAGGTAGAAGGGCAAAAGAGCATTTTCATCTTTTTCCTGTACCTTCTGTGCAGCCTCCTGGAAGCCGGAGAGCATGGAACGCTCGCCGCCGGAGAGGTGCTTGCCGGAGTTGCCATGCTTGCGGATCTCTGCCAGCACCTTCTGAATGATGATGAACTGATAGGGGACAAAGGGGAATGTGGCAACAAATTCTCCGCTGTCAGCGAATCCCTTGATGTCCAGAACAGAGTCGCTGAAGACAAAGAGGTTCTTCAAAACGGCCTGCTCCTTATCGTAGACCATGTGCAGCAGTTGGTCGGCCTCTTCCGTCTTGGCCAGCACACGCTTTTTAATGACCTCATCCACCGAGGAGGAGGACAGGCTCAAACGGGTATTGAAGCGTCCCTGGATTTTGGAGAAGTCGTCACCGGCAATTTTCACCACGGAGTCAATGGCCTCCTGACTGGTGACCATGACCCAGACCTTGCCCATACATTTAGCACCCAGCTCCTCCACCAGGGACTGGAGGTTGATCATCAGGTCGCCGTCATCACCGATGTATTGGCCCACCTCGTCCACCATGAACAGCAGACGGAACTTGTCACCCTTGCTGTCAACATACTCCTTAATGTCGGACACCAGCTGGGCGATGCTCAGTTCGTTGGTCTCCTCGCCGTTGAACCAGTTGCGGGCAGCCTGCTCGCTCATGCCCAGGACGGACTGGAGCACCTCTACCACATCGTCCTCAAAGAAAGCGAAGGAGTCACGGGTCTCCACCCAGGGACCGCCATTGACTTCTTCGAACTTCTGCCGGAATTCCTCCGTTTTGCCCTGCCGGTCAATGAAACGCTCCAGCTTGGCAATTTTCAGGTCATCTCCGTAGAAACCGCAGTGATTGTAAAACATCTTGGCAAAGGTGCGGAGAACAGCGGTCTTATCCTTGTTGATAGGTCCTTCAATGTCAATATTGAACAGAATGGATTCTGTGGGAATAGACACGCATTTGACCGCCTGGGCGTACATCATAGGGTCATCGAATTTATCTTTGAAGTAGTCAATGGCTGGAACTTCCTGCACCTCTTTGTTAGAGAGCAGGTAGGAAAGCATCTTCAGAAAGTGCGATTTACCGCTTCCAAAAAAGCCGGAGATCCACACACCCATTTTATCCGTGGGCTGATCAATGGCTTTGGTATAGTTATCAAAAAAAGTCCGGAAATGGCGGCGCAGTTCCTTAGTAATGATGTACTCGCTTAATTCCTGATGCAGGCTCTTTTCATCATCCTGGGCAACCTTAACGACGCCATTGATATCACGGTTAATATCTTTTTGAAACATGGATTGTATCTTCATAGTACCAATCTCCCTCACAGCAGATTAAACGCCCGATAATAATTTCCGTCTACAAATTCATCAAAGAGGCTCAATGTCTGCCCGTTGAAAGTGCCGGGGTAGAACATCACCACCGGAATGTCCGCAAAGAGATGCTGCATACTGTCCAGCATCTTATGAGATCGCATGAAAGGATGAATTTTCCCAATACCTGTCATAAACAAGACATCCTGTCCCTTTACATGAGGGCTGTAGTCCATCTTGGCCAGCAGAGCTTCCGGCGTAGCAATTTTCTGAAGTTGCTGCAGCAAGTAGTCTTTTCCCTTTTTGCTTTCCAGAGCGGGAGTTGACTTCAAAACTCGCTTTTCCTCCAGCACTTGAAGAAAGATCTCATAGAGATCACATTCAATGATTCGATACGGTGTTCCAGATTCGTCTTTGATCCTTCGGATGTAATCCTGCACCACCAATTCATTAGCAGGATCATAACAAAAGACATGAATGCCGACTTCGTTACTCAACCCCTTATTTTCAAGGAAATTGGGGTCAGAGATCCGTTCTCTGATCCGATCCAATTCTGCTTTCAGCATAATCTCTGCCCCTCCTCAACGAAAGCAATTAAATGCCGGAAGTACTTCCGTATCATCATTCTCGCAAATCCCTTGCTCCAATTCTTCACAGAGGAAAACCGGATTGAGTGTTGTGCTCTTGAGATGATCCAAGTACTCCGTTTCAACTAAGCAGCGCACCAGAACACTTTTGATTTTGTTGATCGTGTTGTCGCTCCAACCCGCTATGCTGTCATTCTGAGCCTGGAGACGGGAGAAGAAGGTATTGAGATCTTTTCGCTCAAAAGAGTAGTCCTGGGTACGGAACTTTTCGCCTATGACTTGGATCATAAAATCCCAGACCAGCCGATTGTACCGCATGATGGCATAGAGGTTGATTTGCTTGGCAATCTCCGTGGGAGCACTGCTGATTTCCTTTATAAGCTTCTGGTTGTTCAGCGCATCCAGACGTCGATAACACGCCCTGGCCATCCGAGAAATCTGGCGTTCTGTTGGGTACTGGAACAGATTATCCTCTCTTATTTTGGCGGCAGCGTCATCAACCGAGATGCCTTGTAAATAAAGTTTCGATGCAATTCGAATTTCGTAAAATAAGAATTGCTCTGCAGTCAACGATCCGCTATAAGGTGTTGTGTTCATCATGCATCGACCTCAAAATGTTGGTTTCTACTTTTTTACAGGATAGCACAAAACAGCGGTATTCTCTACTATAAAATTTTATCACCATAACTGTCCAATAAACAGGTCTAACACTTGCGTGGCATTACGAAAAATGAAAAGAAGGCAACAGATGGTGAAAAAGATTGAAAGCCCCACCCAGGCTTTCGGTGTATCCATGGAAACCATGCTTAAGATTGCGGAAGTGCTGGAGATTCCAGTCTCTAAACTGTTTGAAGATTAAAAAATCTCACGGCGAGACCTCATTCCGACAGGAATTGTGTCTCACCGTGAGATTTATTTTATTCTCTGTAATACAAGGGGCGTCCAATGGAGGTAAAGCCCTCCAGACCGGTGATCACCACATTATTTTGACTGAACGCACAGTGGATGATGAGCAGGTTTCCACTTTCATCTCTGCCACCTACGATCCCCACATGCTCGTCACCGGGATAGAATACCAGATCACCTGGCTGGGCCTCATTCCAAGAGATGGGGGTACAGTAGGTGTGCTGCATGTGAGCGCCGCCGCCGTGGCCTATGACGTACTCTCCATCAGTGACATTGTAAAATACCCAATCGACGAATCCACTGCAATCTAACCCGTAGGGCAGATAGGTTCCGGTAGTCGAGCTGCCGTCTGCCCATACCTTGGTGAGCTGTCCCCAGCGGGAGTCCCAGCCAATCACCAGGGACTTCCCGCCCCAGAAGTAGTTGACCTTGCCTAGCAGCCTGCAGGCGGTTTCCACCACAGCCCGGCGCTCCGGGTCCAGATCAGCGGGCAGGTCAGCCAACAGCTTCTTTGCTGTGGCGTCGGAGATCGTGAGATCTCCGGCCAAGGCAGCCAGCATGTCGGAGTTTGCCAGCAGTTCATCCAACGCCGCGTTCTGTTCCTCAGTGAAAGAATAAAATACCCGCATATCATCCGGTGTTCTGGCGGTGATCGTCACAGTGAGTATTTTCTCTGTCCAGGCCGGAGTGTCTCCGGAGGCGGGATGTTCCACCTCTCTGGAGGAGGAGGCAAGTTTTGTCATGTCCCAGAAGACTGTGCGCAGGGCCTCCACATTGGCCGCATCCAATATTTCCACGGTCGTTCCATCAGCAGCGCCCGCCGTTTTGGCGGCAAACACCGCCAGGATATCAGACCAGGGGGGCGGCTGTCCTTGGATCTCCAGCGTGTCATATCCACCCTCCGCCTGCATACTGGAGATCTTCTCTCCCAATTCGCCGTTGATCTGTGCCACTGCCTGGGCGGGAGAGACGGCTCCGGTCGTTTCATCAGGCCCGGCAAAAAAGATGCCCAGCGGTGAGGCAAGGATGATGCCGCACAGACAGATGACAACCACCACCGCGATTACCACCCCACCGCCTGCTGTGGCCGCGGCGGCCAAAGCCTTAGCTGCCGCGATCACAGCGCGTAGTGCGCGGTTTGCCGCCTGTGCGGCCTGTCTGGCGGTCACACGGGCCGCCTTTGCGGCCTTTTGAGTCTGTGCCAGCCTGGCTCCCGCCTCCGCCGCACGGCGGGCCTGTCGGGCCGGAAACGCTCTTACAGGCGGTTTCCCACCCGGCTTTCCAATCCCAGCCGTTTTGCGAATGGGATGGCCAGCCGATTTGACCGGCACGCCTCGTTCTTTTACTGCCGTCTTTGCGGTGCTGCCCATAGCCTGCCTGGAGACCTCCCCGTGAGGCCGGGGCTGCACACGAGAACCACCTGTCTGCCCGGACACCTGATGTAGCTGCTTGCGGGCCTCTGTACCTTGTGGCCGTTTTCCCGAGGGAGGAGCTGCCAAGGGGCCGACCTTTCTCACAGGCAAGCGCTGCTCCAGTTTCCTGCTGCGGAGAAGGGTGCCCTGGCGCTCCCGCACAAAGGACGTTTTTCCCTGCTGCAAGGCGCTTGGCGGTGTGGCAGGCGCGGGATCGGCTTGCATCTTCAGATAGACGTCCTTGGTCTTGATATTTCTTTTTTGAGGCGTTTGGAGTGCGGACTGCGGCTGGGGCTGGCTTCTGCCCGCACTCTGCGTCCGGAGCAGATCTCCCGCTTCTTTCCCGCGGCGGCGGCCCCTTGGAGGCAGAGTGCCGTCATCTCTTGGTCTTGCCGCTCCTGGCGGATCGTGACGGTCAGGGTATCCGTCCGGGCCTGCATCCGGGGTGTGCTTTGCACCTTTCTTTCGTTTTCCCAGCAGATGCTCGGCCAGCTGCTCCGCCCGTTTGACACCGCTCACCTCGGCATCGCCCAGCTGGTCGCCGCCGAAGTCATCCCGCTGGCCGTGCTGGGCCGTGTCCCGCAGCTGGCCCCGCAGGCGTTCTGTGCCGTCATCCAGCCCCCGCCGGATCAATTCCTTCGGCGCGGACTTGACCCGTTCTTTCAAAGTGTGCTGCACCTGGGGTTTCTCTTTGATTTTATCGATATATCTCACCTCACTCCGGCAGGGAGGGGCCTTGGCCCCTCCCTGGTTTTATTACGCGGCCAAGTCAGAGGGCTTGGTCGTCATCAGTTTATAGAGCTGCGTGTGCCTGGGGAAATTGTCCATGAAGGGCACAATGGCGCTGCCGCACTTGATGAGGCCCCGCCCAAAGTCCACATTGGTGATGTAGGAGAGCTGGTTGTCTGAGATGTTCAGCAGACGGGCCAGCTCCAGCCGGTCGGTGCTGGCCTGGTTGAGCATGACCAGGAATTCACTGTTGGCGAGCATGGTCCGGGCCGTGTGGGACTGGAGCAGATCGTCCACATTCTGGGTCAGGCCGGTACAGCAGGCACCGTACTTCCGCACCCGCTTCCAAAGGGTGAACAGGAAGTTGGCGCTGTACTCATGCTGGAACAGCAGATAGATCTCATCGATATAGATCCAGGTATTCCGCCCCAGGCGGCGGTTGCGGGTGATTCGGTTGAGAAAGCTGTCCAGGATCACCAGCATGCCCATGGAGAGCAGCTGTTTGCCCAGCTTCCGGATGTCATAACAGGCGATGCGGGAGCTCATGTCCACATTGGTGGGTTTGGCAAAGGTGTTGAGACTGCCCTCCGTGAACAGTTCCAGGGCCAGAGCCACATCCCGCGCCTCGGCCTCCGGCTGGCGCAGCAGTTCGGCGTGAAAGTCCTGGAGTGTGGGGGCCTGGCCCCGGCAGCCGTCCCGCACATAGTCGTGGTAGCACTGTGCTGTACAGCGGTCGATGATAGACTTCTCCTTGGCAGACAGCTTTCCGGCCCCCACAGACTGCTCACAGAGAGAAAGCAGGAACTCCGATTTCAGCACCACGGGGTTTTCACCCTCGCCGTAGCCCTGCTCCATGTCCATGGCGTTGATGTGGTTGCTGGAGGTGGCGGAGATCTCCACCACCTCGCCGCCCAGCCCTTCCACCAGGGGCCGATATTCCGACTCCGGATCAATAATCAGGATGTCATCCTGGGTAGAGAGGGCCAGGGCTGTAATCTCCCGTTTTGCGGTAAAGGATTTGCCGGAGCCAGACACGCCCAGAACAAATCCGTTGCCGTTGAGGAGCTGCTTGCGATCGGCAATGATGAGATTTTTACTGATGACATTCTGGCCGTAGTAGATGCCGCCCCGGTCCCGGATCTCCTGGGCTTTGAAGGGCATGAGGACGGCCAGGGCCTCGGTGGTAAGGGTGCGCAGGGCGTCGATCCGCCGCAGACCCAAGGGGAGGGCGGTGACAAGGCCCGCGTCCTGCTGCCAGTTCAGAGTGGTCAGCTGACACAAATGCTTGCGTGCGATGGACTGGAGGGTCTCTGTGTCGCTGTCCAGCTCCTCCTTGCTGTCGGCCAGATGCACCAGAGTCACCACGGCGAACATCATCCGCTGATCCCGTGTGGTTAGATCATCCAGCATTTCCCGCGTCTCTTTCCGCTGCTGCTCCAGGTCGTAGGGCACCACCGCGGAGAAGTTGTTGTTGCTGTTCTGCCGCCGCTGCCAGTTGGTGACGTTGGTCTCCACCCCCAACAGGCGGTTCTGCATCTCACGCACGGCCTCATCGGTGGGGACAGGGATCACGTCGATGGACAGCATCATGGTGCGGTTCAGGCTGGTAAGCTCATTGATCATGGAGTCCTTGATGTAGCTGGCATACTCCTTGAGGAACATGGCCCGGCCATATTTATCGCCCATGATGAAGAGATCCTTCCGAAACTCCATGCTGTCCGGGCAGATGGTGTCCTTGAAGGAGCGTCCTGTTTTCATGCACTCCCGCAGGTCGATATGGCACCGGGACTCCTCGCCCACCCGGTAAAAATCATGGAGCACACGCAGCCGCTCCACCGCGTCCAGCTCCTCACAGTGGGAATCCAGGTGATTGAGCCGGGTGGTCACATCATTCATGACCCTGTCGAAGAAGGTCCGGGCCTCCTCGGGCGTTTTCTTATGGGTGGAGACGGTGACATATCGCTCCTGCACCATGCTGTTGGAGGAGTCGGTGACCTTGTCCAGCAGCATGGCGTTGTACTCCGAACGGCCTCCGTCCAGATGATCCCCCTGGGGCGGGATCAGGATCTCCCGCTCAAAGTTGCGGCGGTTGAGCCGCTTGTTGTTGATGGTGATTTTGGTGGTAGAGCCGGTGTCCAGGGCATTGAGTAGTTCCGAGTAGCCCAGGAACATGGACGTCTTGTCCTCTTTGGAAGCGATGGCGTAATTGATGTCGGAAAAGCGGATGGTTTTCGAGAATTTCCCGCCGAACTGGAAAAGCCCATCCGGCCAGATCCGGCGGATGGGGATGGTGTCCTGAACGGACTTTGGCACCGTAAGGTGCTCCTTGTCCTGCTTCAATGTGTTTTGAAGGGGCTTAATCAAGTCGAATGGCCTCCTTTATCGATGAATGTTCCATGAGTTGGACATAGAGATCGTTTGAACGGAACAAGAGACGTTTGGGCATGAAAAATTCCGAGCGGATATACGCCATGAGAAAGCGTTCCAGCGTCATGCCGTTATAGGTGAAAAAACCACCCAGGGCGAATGGAAACGCGGCCAGGATACACACCCATCCGATCTCGCCTGTTCCAAGCACCGGGTGCAGGCAAAAGTACACGGCCAGCGCCACCAGAACGGCCAGCAGGGCAAACAAAAATTGCCGCAGGGACAGGCCGAAAAATAGACTTTCCTGGTAATTCCGCACCTCTTTATTGATGCGTACCTCCAAGGTATCACCTCCTGCATTTCTGTTTGGTTTTCATGGACAGACCGTTGCAAAGCCTGTCCGGCTATGGTACCATTTGCTCAACTTAGGAAGGGAGTTGAGCGTATGGCATATCTGATGCTCGGGAGCGTAATGATCTTGCTCTCCATTGTGTTCCGCCTGGCCGCGGTGTTTCGCCTGACCATCCCACTGGTTTATGCGCTGATCGTTCCCACCGTTTTTCATGAATGGTACTATGCCAATCAAACGCTGGCCAACGTCATCTGGTATGCGCTGCTGGCGGTTGTAGTTCTGTCCTGGGTGGTCTCCCTGGTTCGGAAGGTTCAGGACATCCTGCTCCGGAGGAGAGAGGACAAGATGCTGGAACTCATCGTGCTCAACCGGATGCGGGAGGCCCAAATGTACGGGAAACCAGAAGCGGATGGCGGATATAAGATCCAGGTGGACGACCTGTTTGACGATGATTAACCAAGCCCCATCAATTCCCGGATGATCCGGTCACTCATCTTGATGGAACCAACCAGCACCAGCATATTGAAGATCAACTCGCCAATGTAGTTCCAGACCAGTGTGGCCGGTGCTGTGGAAGCGTCGCCCACAGCGGGCGGGGCGGAGGCAAACTGCGAAAAAATGACGCAGGCCAGCACAATGATACAGCCCTCCAGGCAGATGGCGGCATAGCTTTTGAGGAAAGCGACGCCGATGCTGCTGGAGGGCTGTCCCGCGAAACTGGCCAGGGGGATAGGCGCGATGGCGGTGGCCATGTAGAGCTTGAAAAAGCGGGAGTAAACGGTCAGGATCATAACGAGGGACAGAACCCAGATAAACAGGGAGCCCAGCAGAGTCACCGCCCAAAGGGGGATGGACTCCAACAGTCCTACACTTTCAATGGCGGTAATGAGTTCTTCCGGCAGTGTGGTGGGTGACATGGCAGTCATGCCGGATGCATCCATGATGGTGGAGATTGCCCCCTGGGCCACTCGGAACAGGGCGTTCATCAGTTCCATACCATAGGTCACTGCCGCCTGTGCCAGCACAAAGCGGATAAAGCACTTGAAGGCCACCTCCGGGCGCTTAATCTCGGTAAAGCTGCCGCAGGTCTTGACTACGCCCATCACAAAAAACAGCACCAACAGAGCATAGCCAATGGCTTGCAGCGCCCCGTTGATGCTGACGATCACGTTCCAGATCCCGCCGCCTTTGAAGTCCTCTGGGGTTGTGCTGATCAGGGTCCAGATCTCTGCGAGTTTGTCGTTCCAGGTCTGCAGGGCGGAATTCAGATTGTCTACGATCCAGTTTCCACTGCCCAATCACTTCACCTCCCATACAGGCTGTATCTCATGTTGCAGCCACTCCTTTCTCACCCACGGCCCATTCCAGGGCCGTGGGTGTTCTTGCGTTTCTTCCTCATCAGCCGGTGATGAGGGTGAGGATCTCCTTGGTAAAGGTGATCACGATACCACCGGCGATGGTGAGCATGCCATTGGCCCGCTGGGAGGGGTCATGGCTCTTGAGGGACAGGCCCAGCTGGAGGACGCCGAAGCCCAGCAGGATCAGGCCGATGGCTCGAATCAGGGAGAAGATGAACTCGGAAAGGTTGTTGACGACCGTCAGCGGATCGTCTGCGGCAAAGGCCGGGACAACCATAACGGTCAGCGCCAGAACGAGGCAGGAAAACAGGGCGTACAGTTTCCGTGCGCGGCGCTCATACTTACGGGTGGTCAGATCATGTTTCATGCTGCAGTCTCCTTTTCTTTGTTGGTTTCATCGGCAGAAATAACCTGGAAGAACGGTGTGCCTGGAATGGCCGGTGTGGTGTTGTGTCCATGGTGAATATACGGCGCTCCGCCTCCGTCCACGGTGTAGCGGATAGCGGGGTGCTCGGTCAGTTCATACTTTAGGTCCATGACGGGTTTTGCTCCCCGGATAAACAAGATGCAATAGCGATTATCCAATGCACGGACCTCATCAGGGGTAAGCAGCTCCCGTCCACTCATCTGGAAATTGGTGGAGTAGGAGCCTGATTTGCCTTTGGTCTGCCCATGGGTCTTTGTATCGATGGTGGCCTTGCCCAGGGCCTCAGAGATATACTTATGGGTGCTCTGCTCGTTGCCGCCCAGATAGAGGATAGTGTCCGAGTTGCCGGGGATGGTCTCCCAGGAGTCCTTGTATAGCTCCTTGATTTGGGCCATATTCTGGATGATGGTGCTGGAGGAAATGTTACGGGAACGCATGGTGGCCAATTCACGGGTGTACCCTGGCAGCGGCATGGCCGCGAACTCATCCAATACAAAGTGGACGTGCCGGGGTAGCGCCCCATGATGGATCTGGTCCGCGCTGTAGTAAAGCGTCTGAAACGCCTGGGAATAGAGCAGGGACACCAAGAAATTGAAGGTGTTGTCATTGTCCGGGATTACGGCGTAGAGAGCGCATTTCTTTTCTCCCAGGGTATAGAGGTCCATATCGTCGTGGTCCGTGATGGCCCGGATCTGGGGTAGGTTAAAGGGGGCCAGACGAACCGCGGCGGATACCAGAATGCTCTTGGCTGTCTTGCCTGCGCTCTGCTTGAATACTTTGTACTGCCGCAGAGCCACGCTCTCCGGGTTCTCCCGTTCCATGGCCTGAAACAGTAAATCCAGGGGGGAGAGATACTCGTCATCCTCCTCTCGAACCTCTGCGTATTCCAGCACCCGCATGACCATGGAGAAGTTCTGCTCATACTCCGGGGCCTCTTGGAACAGCATGAGGATGATGGCCTGAAGGAGCGCCGTCTCAGCTTTCGTCCAAAACGGATCAGATTCATGGCTGCCCTTTGGTGTGGTGGCCTGGATGAGATTATTAACCAGCTTGAGGACATCTTTTTCATCTCTCAGATAGCGGAATGGGTTATACCCGTCCGACTCCTCCAGGTTGACCAGGTTGAGCACCCGGATGTCATACCCTTTGCTTTTCAGCCACCCTCCGGTGGCTGTGAGCACCTCCATTTTCGGGTCGGTAATGACATAATTGGTGTTGGCCTCCAGAATGTTTGGCTTGACATAGCTGCGGGTCTTAGCCGCGCCGCTGCCGCCAATAACCAGGACGTTGAGGGAGCGGCGGTGCTTGTGGGTGTCCAGGCCCAGGCGGACATGGCGGGTCAGGATCTTGTTCTCTTTTTGGCGGAACATGGCGTTGACCTGCCGGGGAGAGCCCCAGGCGGCGGAGCCGTGCTCCTCGCCGTCCCGCGTGCGCCGCTGTTCCGAGGCGTAGACGCATAGGCCCATGATATAGAGGCCGGTGCAGATCAGGATGGACAGCATGCTTTTGTCTGTCCAATGGATATCCAGCGGGTGCTGAAGCGCCGCTGTCAGGTTGGTAAGAAGTTCCGGCAATCCATGTCCCAAGGATTGAGCAATGAGCAATGCACCCCAGACCACCGGAACGTAGAAAAACAGGGCCAGGACAATGTCCCCGGCCCTGGAACTTTGTTTCAGGAAAATTCACCTCCAGACATGTTCATGTTGCATAGAGAAGCACTACGAGATAAAGACAGACGCCTCCGCTATTCCGCAGAAAAGATACGCCATAGAAAAATTCATAACCGGTGGTAAAATAGCAAATCCAGCCAAGCCAGTTAACGGTCAAGATAAACGGGCTACGCCCGCCGCTGACAGCCGCATCTGCCTTTGCTGGTGAGCAGACAAGGGGCAACAGCAAAAATTGCTGTTGCCCCTATACTATTGCACAATACTATTTATCGGGTTATTATTCTCCATGCGGTACTCAGCGAAGCCAGAAATTAGTACTGCCAAACGAGCTCACCGTTATCAATTTTCTGCTGAATGTCGTTCCACTCTTCTGGGGTATATTCAAACATTTTCATACTGCTGGTTTCAGTCCCCACATTGCCTTCTACCAGGTTTAAGTCATCAGTATCCAAAATCTGGCCGCGAGTATCAGATGGATCAATCATCTTCATGCCGTTAGATTGCGTTCCCACTTGTCCTTCCGTAAGATCGAACTGATCCAGATCTTTAACTTGGTCAGGGATGTCCTCAGAATCAACAATCTTCATATTATCAGTTTCTGTCCCGGTATGCCCTTCTGTGAGGTTAAGGTCATCTAGATCAAACTCCCGCCAAGCACCCGTAGATGTTGCAAAGGCAGTTGTTGCACCGACTACCAAAACCAACGCAAAGGCATAGGCTAAAATAGACGTCTTTTTGAATTTCATAATTGCTTCAATCCTTTCTGAAATTGCATTTTTCCCCAAATGGCTACATAAAGCGGACATACCGCTTCTCCGTTCCTCCATTTTAATTAACATCAATGCATAAGAGGAACGATTTTTCTCACCCAACATACGGATAACCCAGGCATCACACGATAACTCCATATCCCGGTTGGCGAGAACATACATGACCCAAACCAACGGATTAAACCAATGGATGCAGAGTACAGCGGCAAAGAGAATTTTTGTGATTGCGTCAAAGCGACGAATATGGACATATTCATGGGTCAGTACATACTTCAATGCCGCTTGGTCATTCCGATCAAGTTTTTTGGGCAAGAGGATCACCGGATGCAGGATGCCATAGGTCAGCGGAGAGGAAATCAAATCGGAGCTCCGCACCGCAAGGGGTCTGGAAATTTGGTGTGCGGTCAACCAATTTTGGATATACGGCGTGTTGTCGGGGATAGACATTCTGAACTTCCGCATACTCCGAAAATAGGATATGGAAAAGTAGATTGCCAACAGCAGCACGCCAACCAACCAGAGTATCTCAAAGGTAGAAATGTGTTCTGTTGCAGGACTTGGAACAGCCGTACCTATATCATAAGACGGCGGACTATCCCCCGGTAAAGTAGAAGCGATATTTCCAGAGGGTAATTCTTGAACCACATCTGAAAAAACATCAAGGCCGATATGGATGTTGAAAGGCAGCGGGATGGAGAATGGCAGGAGCAAGCGTAGAGCCGCGATCATCCACAACGCTAAAAAGGTTGTTTTAGGCAAACGATGGATTGCCAATGCGCGGATAACCACAATGAATAAGATCAATACTCCTCCGGCCACGCTCATTTGAAATAGGCTCATGTGTTACCTCCTATTCCAACTATTCCAATTCAGCCACCATCCGGCGCAGATTTTCAATTTGCTCCTTGGATAGCTTTTGATTGTCCAGCAAGGCGGCAAACAGTTTGTCGGGGGAGCCGTCAAACAGCTTGCCAATCAGCTCCTCTGCCTCCGCCTCTTGCACAACCTCTTTTGCAATCAGCGCATGGCACATGAAGTTTGGCTCGCTACGCTCAATGGCGCCTTTCGCGATGCACTTTTTAATCACGGTGTAGGTGGTGTTCATGTTCCAGCCGATTTCCTCTTTGAGAATATCAGAAATTTGCTTTGCGGTCTTGTCACCTTCTTTCCATAGCACATCCATGACCTTTAGCTCGGAATCAAAGAGCTTAATTGCCATATCATCAAATCCTTTCTTTGAACTATTGCAATAGTTTACGCTATGATACTACCACAATAGTTTTCAGTTGTCAACACTACCCCGATAGTGTGGATGAGAACATTTTGTGAACTATTTTCGGCATGGCATTTTTTAGCGCATGATGTTTTGGTGTGCTTGTCCAGCAGAACGAGATCGGCGGCAAGCGAAAGACCGCCGCAGCCACCAAGCAGCTGGCGCGGGAACGTATTTCTGAAATCAGCCGTATGATTTGATTAAGCGGTTGTATGAGGACAATGTGAACGGCAAAATCAGCGACGAACGTTTCGTGGAACTGTCGGCTGACTACGAAGCCGAGCAAGCGGAGCTGAAAAAGAGAGCGGTCGTCCTGCAAGCCGAACTGGACAAGTCACAGGTAGCCACCGTCAACGCCGAGAAATTCATGGGCATTGTCCGCAGGCACCTTGCCTTCGAAGAACTGACCCTCACCCTCTTGCGGGAAATGATTGAGAAAATCGTGGTGCATAAGTGCAGCTATGACGAGAACGGCACCCCCAGGCAGAACATTGATATTTATTGCAGCTTTGTCGGCAAGATTGACTTGCCCGAATAACCGCCCGACCTATCCGACACAATGGCAAGTGCCGGATAAGAACGGCAAAATTTTTACACTTCTATTGCTTCTTTATCGCACACAAGCAAAACACAGGGGACTCAGCAGATGGATTCATCTGCTGAGTCCCCCTATTTATGGCGTGATGATAACACATGGAATGTGCTGTTGTTTGGCATAAGCGATGGTATTTCTGGTTCCGCCGCTCTCACCTGTATAGACTGCGATTACCCGCCCGGAGTGATCCACCATCCATTCATTGCGGCGCTGGTATGTGGAATAGGAAAACTCCTGACTAATACAGCGCACCAGATCAGCGTGCCGTATCACCTCCACATAACGATCAGTCCACGACGTACTCCAATGAAGTCCGAAATTTTCATACGGAAGTGCGCAGATCAGCTTCAATCTGGCATCTGATACTCTGCGTTTAAGAACCAGTTCTGCCGCGCAAATATCTACCCCCTTTGCCATCCCTGAAATAAATGTAGTAAACCCATCCTCTATCGCTTGGTCGATTTCCTGTCCTAATCGTACACATAGCTGTTCTTCTGAGATGTTCAGCTTTTCTGGTCTGTGTCCCGTAAAGCAGCAACGGTGTTTCCGTAGCTCTTGCTCATGCATAAACCACTCCTCCTTTGGTGTAGACTATAACATTATCTAATGTAATAGTCTATATCCTCGAGTGAGCAATTCCTTATTATCTAACCATAACATTAGATAATAGGAGCATGAGATATGGTGAAACTGAATGTGTTGGAATTGCTGAAGAAACAGGGCAGGACAAAATATTGGCTCTATAAGCAACTTGGAATGAGCTATCAGAATTTCAACCGCATGGTGAACAATGAAACTCAGTCTATCAAATTGGAGCGAATTGAAACCCTGTGTTTATTGCTAAACTGCACACCAAATGATTTGTTTTTAATCGATTGCGAGTGTGAACATACGCCCCAACCGTAGGGGCATTATCTCTGCTTGGGGCGTCCTTTTTGTTTGCTTCTGGCCGGAGCCGCTTTGTGCTGCCGATTTAGCTGTTCCCGGTATCCCTTCAGCTGTGCCAGAACAGAGGGGCGCTCATGAGTCGTCTCCGTACTGATTTCGCTCTTGGAGATACTGGAGCTGCCGCTGATACCGGCCAAGTCGAACTCCGACCGAGACTCTTTTTTTGGCGTTCTTTCCTCCTGGATCACGGAATCCCGCATGGGGGCTTGCTCCTTGGCTGGTGTACTCTGGCGATCCTGCGGAAGGTATCGGATGCGCTCAAAAATGAGATTGGCTCGCTCCAGCTCTGTGACTGGCATGGCCACATCTACCACCTTGCCCCGCCCATCTGAATCCCGGATGACAGAAAACAGGATCTTCTGTTTGACCGCTCTCTGCTTGAATGCCTGATACTGTTCCGGCGACATGGGGAACATTCGGATATCCCGTGTCTCCCGGAGCATTTTTCCCATGTTGACCTTCCCGGACAGGGTCTTGTGATGCTTTGCCAAAGCCAGCGTAATGGCCAGTAGATTTTTGAGGGCGGACGCGCCCAGCCGAACCGTCACTTCTGTGCCGGTCAACATCATGCGAACCATTTGGTCGGCAGCCTCACCGCCTCCGATGTTCATCGTGTTCCACCTCTTTTCCTCTTGTTTCGGTTTTGCGGATATCTTCTTCCATCTGCTTGCTTGCCGTCTGGATCTCCCGACACAGAGCCAGCTTTTTGCGTTCTGTGCGAATCTGCCGGTTCAAATCGGCAAGTTGGTTATACACCTCCGTTTTTTCTTGCGTCAGATGCTCTGATGGGACGCCGCACCGCTCCAGCAGACGCACGGCCTCCATGTAGCGGGCAAACTCATCTTCCATGCCGGACAGCCCGTTCTCATAGAGTGCCTTGGCCGGTGCCAGGGCCTCCATATCCGCCAAGGCGTCGTACAGCGCCTGCTGCTTCTTTTTGCGCACATTGAGGATGGTGCGCTGCTTCATCAGATTGGCCAGAGTTTCCTCTGTGCGGCTTTGGTAGGCGGTCATTTCGTCAGTGGTGGAAATGTTGTTCTCTCGCAGGAAAGCGAACTGTGTTCGGTACTGCTCAAACTTCATGACTTCCTGCCGCAGGTGCGGCGTCATCCTGGGGGGATACTGTCGCTGTTCGATTTTTCCCAGCAGGTAGAGATAATGAACGTACAGGGCCAAAAAGCCCGTGTATTTGGGGTGTCTGCGGTAGGGACGAAACATGGGTCTGTCCGCAAAAGCGGCCCGTTGACCTGTCTCGATTTCCTCCAAATTGCCCAGGATGGCGGCACGGATACCGTCCTCTGAGAAGGCGGCATTTTTTCTGCCTGGATACTGGAACCGTTCCTGCCCCCGCAGGCGGAACCCCAGGCGGTTTCCGTGGCGGATCTCGTAGCCCTTGTGCTCCATGAGCAGGAAGAAGTGGCCCAGGTCATTGGCGTCCTCAATGGACTCCCGGAGATCCGCCTCAAGCATGGAGCGAAAGGTGGGTTGATCCCTGGATTGACGCAGCCACTCCACATAGCTCATGGATTTGGAGGCCTCTCCAGAGAGAATCACGGAGAGGCCGTGCTCCCGGCACAGCCGGTCTGAGATGGCCCGGATCTGGCAGTAATAGCTTCTGGCATTGCTATGATATTTCTCGCCGGTGTCCGCATTCACGGAGTTGAACACAATGTGTGAGTGGATGTGCCCCCGATCCACATGGGTAGCAATTACCGCCTCGTAACCGTTCAGATGCTCCGCAGCGAAAGTCTTGGCAATTTCCAGAGCCAGCTCGGGAGAGATTTCACCGGGCTTGAAGGACTGGACAATATGGTAATATTGGACGCCCCCCATGTTTTCAGTGTCCCGTTTGGTCTCCAGCATCTGACGGCACTCCCAGCCTGGTTCACAGCCCTGATGGGCTGTGAGAATCTTCTGCTCCGTCTTATCGCCATTCAGGATATAGTCGATTCCAATATCCAACCGACCTTTTCTAGCCAGAATCTTGGTGACGGCCATTACGGATTGGCCACCTGGTACATCAACTCATAGACTTTATCCAGCAGGAACAGTCCACGCCTGGCATCCTCTGCCGTGGCGATACCGGCATTGACGCTGCGGGCGATCTGGTTGATGTTATTGCCAATGTGATGGATCTCCGTGCGGAGGTCCTTGATTTCCTGGGAGGGCCTGGCCCGGATCGGAGTCCCATCGATGAGCCGGACGATATAAGCCCGTTTGCATAGTCCGCAGAGTTTGGCCTGACGACAGAGCTGCTGATACTGCTCCGCCGTCAGCTCGATGTGCAGATGGTGTTTTTCTTTTGGGAGCCCCAAGCGTGCCTCCTTTCTGCGGCTCTGCCGCAAACCTTCCGCCTGCAGGCGGCATTGGGGTCAGGGGTTTCCCCTGCAAGCGCGCAAAATGTACATTTGCGCTATGCTTGCCCAACGCCGCCCCTGGCGGCGTTGGCTCGGCCCCGCCGAAGCGGGGCCTTTTCTCATGCGGTAGGTGGATCATAATCCAGGCAGGCAGAGCCTGCCAACTCCTCGAAAAAGAAAAATCACCGCTCTGGGCCAGAGCGGTGACGCCTACCTTGCAGGCTGGAATGCTCAATATTCCTCTGACATGATCATCTCCATACAAGGGTGTCTATGTTAGCACCCTGAAGGTTAAAAAATCCGGGCAGGGGGTCTAATGCGACACCCTGCCCAAACTATAATATATTATCAGAAAACTCATCAAGGACAATCGGCAGATAGTACGCCGTCACGCACCTTGGGCCAGTTCCCGCTCAATCCGTTCCCTGGACAGGGCGGCGTAGGCATCCGTAACCTCAATGCCGGTGGCGGAGTAGCCCTCCAGCACAGCGGCCAGCACCGTGCTGCCGGAACCGGCAAAGGGGTCCAGAATATGTCCGCCCGGCTCGGTGATCTTCACCACATCCCGCATGAGCTGCAAGGGCTTTTCCGTCAGGTGGATGCGGTTCTGGGGATTGCCATACTTGAATACGCCGGGCAGACAGGGGACAGGTCTGCTGATGGGCATATCCCCGTTGGAACCCCAGACAATGTACTCAGCCTGCTGGCGGAAACGGCCCTTCTGGGGACGGCTGTTGCCTTTGTCCCAGACAGCTGTGCCGCGCCAGATCCACCCCGCCCACTGGAGCGCATCAGTGGCTGCGGGGAGCTGCCGCCAGTCGATAAACATGCACACAGGGGCACCGGGTTTACAGACCTTGCGGGCGTCATAGAGCCATTCAGCGGCCCAGCGGGTCCAGGATCGCTGATCCTTGGAGTCGCCGTCAAAGGGAGGGGGTGCGCTTTCCCCCATGCTGGAATATTTCTTGTCGGTGGACTTGTTTTTCTCCGCCTGGGTCCGGCCCCCAGAGGCATAGGGGGGATCGGTGATGACCGCATCGAAGGTATTAGGGGCAAACTCGCGCAGGACCTTCAGTGCGTCGCCGTGGATGATCTCCCAGCTGGGATGAATCGCAGTGATGTTATCGCTCATAGGCATGTTTCTCCTTCTTTCCTTTGGATTGATTTTGGAGCGCGGGCAGATCCGTCTCCACATATTCGCTGATGATACACAGCGCCTCATGGTAACTGTGGCAATTCCCTCCGGTGATGCGGTCGCACATCTCTTTGGCTTGGTCACCCATGCCATGCTCCCGGAGCGTTCTGGACGCTGCCCCCATCAGGTTGAAGATGTTACCGTCTTGTTCAATCAGCGAACAGTACGGTTTCGCTCGCACCTGCTGGTTCGGCTGATCCAGGAAACCACCCAGCCGGTTGGGTACATAGTCAGACAGCCAAGTACCGCCGAACTGGCTGTGTGTCTGAATCCGCCACATCGCAAGCTTTCCCACATTCAGCTGAACCCCCTCAAAAGAGAACAGCAGGCTTGTGAGACCGTCGTGCTGGAATGTAGCCGCGTTTTCGAACTTGGAGCCGTTCAGCAGGATTCCTTCCTGAGTAAGCAGCTCGTTGATGCCGTCCACCCATTCCTGAAGATCGCCGCCGCAGCCCTGGAGGATCAGCCCCTCCTCATCGGTCATGTGCCGCAAGTCCTCCGTGGTCTTTTCTCGGATCATTTGACCTCCTCGCGCTTGGCGCTTTTCTTTCTTCTGGGCGAAGTACGTCCCTTCGTTTTCAAATCGGTTACCACTGGGATATCCAGTTTATTGGCGCGATGGATCTCCGCCCACATCCCTTCCGTGACCGGTCCATAGACATTGACCTGCTGGCACTTTTCTACCAGCCGCAGGCCCATCTCCCGTGCGGCCTGATCCTGCACCGGATCGCCCGGATCTGCGATGGGCGGGAACATGAGATGGGGGCAGGCCGGGATGTCGCCCGCCTGAAAGACTTCCTGGGCTTTCTGTCTGGCAAACTCAATGTTTTTCTCTACCTCGCCTCGAAGGGGCGCACAGATGTACACCAATTTGGGGCCGTGGTTTTTTGCCGGGACTTGAATACGGAAGGTCTCCACATAATCGCTGGCCATTTGCCGGAGCTGCCGGTAGTCCTCCTGGGAGGGATGGTAGGCATACCAATCGATCCGGTCACCATCTACCCAAATATGCGGATCAACGCCATCCCGCAGGTAGGGGTTGTTGGGGATCTTCTGTTTTCCCCATACATCCTTGAACCGAAGTGTCAGCTTGTCCACCACACCCTGATTGCTGTCCAGCAGCGTCAGGCGAAGAGCTGCATAGTGATCCGCATGGCCCAGTGTAACAAATTCAGCCCTCACCTGACGATTTCTGTCCAAGCCACCCAGGCAAGCACGGCCTACAAAGACCGGATCATGGATCACAGCTCCGTCCGCAAACAGTTTGCGGAGTTCCTGCTCAAAAAAGTTGCTCATCTGCTTATCTCACAGCCTTTCTGTTTCTTAGGGGGAGAAGGAGCTGGCTGTTGAGGAGCCAGTTCGTCTCGGGACGAATCCCGGATCACAGAACGGTTTTTTCCGCTGATCACCAGAGTATCCAGTGTATCGTTGCGGATCTCCTCACCGCTGATCACCAATGCGCTACCTGTCAGACGCACATCTCCGGATACTTTGCCATAGACCGCGCAGTGGCCGGACAGAATGGGAACGCCCATGGTATCCTTGTCATTGAGGATCATGGAAAACCCGGAGGCCCTGGCAGAGGCGCTGAGCACAGCGCCGCGTATATAGGCATTGTCCTCTACCCGCGCATGGCCGGAAAGGACAGCGCCCATAGAGATATAAGCGTTGTCGCAGACGACCGCCTCTCCACGCAGAACAGCCCCCTTGTCAACATAGGCGTCATTACAGGCAATGGCATCGTCAAAAATCCATGCGGTATCGTCCGGCTCAAAAGAAAGGTTGCTCTCGCTCTCCACAAAGCCACCTAAATCACCGGCTCTGACCTCCGCACTCACATCTCGGAGTGCCCGGATACGATGAAGAAAGGGATACTTTTCGTGCGAGATCTCCGTGATTTCATATTTCTGATTGCTCGTTGTTTTCATCTCCTTTTTTATGCAGCATTTTGGAACAGACTCTCCTGCGCATCTTCCAAACGAAACTCCTCGTCAATGTCGGAGAAGGTCTCTCTGCGATTGAATTTCTCGCTCACCTTGTTGGGTAAGGCCTGCAGCTCCAACATCCGTTCCCACAGGTTCGAGTGGTAGTCATAGAGATGGCGCAGTTCTTTTCTTTTGGCGTTAGGGCAGAACCAACAGCCCCCGCGGGTTGTAAATGTGTAGACAGGCGAAAGCAGCCCTGCCCGCTGGCAGAGCTGCTTTGCATCTCCCTCTGTGCAGTTGTACTTGTCCAGTAAGGAGACTCGGTTCCCGGCCAATCGAAGCAGCCGTTCCTGCTCGTCCTTGGCGATCCCAATATACTGAACTGTGTCGGGCGGCAGCGATTTTTGGTATCGCAGGATCGGTTTCAGCTTGCAATCTCTCTGAACAGCACACCGTCCGCAGATGGGGAAAGAACGCAGAAGGCCCTTCTTGGGACCGCGGGTGATTTTGCCTGTGAAGAGATCCACATACGTTTTCTCACTGCGCAGGACGGTTACCTTCACACCCCTGCGTTCTAAAGCCGGAATGGCGGTGGTGTAGATAAAATCTCGGTGTTCCGGCACCTCGCCGGAGATCTCCTTGTCGAACATGACCTCACAATATACTACCTCATCCAGAGGCTCCCCATGTTCCAGAGCCAGTAATATGGTGGCAAGACTGTCCTTACCAAAGGAACAGGAGGCAACATGTTTCAACGGTCCGACACACCTGCTTCCTTGATGCGACAGACGTTGCACAGTACCTCCGCTTTGTCCGTCTGCTCCCAGGGAGCGTCCGGATGGGTAAAGTGGCCATAGTTACAGAACTGAGCGAAGATGGGCTTGTCCAGTCCGAGGGTGTGACGCATCCCGGCGGGGGTCAGGTCAAAGACCGCCCGGACGGCCTGTTCCAGCACATCATCCCGGTATTCGCCGGTCCCATCGGTGTCCACGTTGACCGCCACGGGTTCAGCCTTGCCAATGGCATAGGCCAGGGCGACGGTACAGCGATCCGCCAGACCGGCAGATACAATGCTTTTTGCAATATAGCGGGCCATGTAGGCTCCGCTGCGGTCGACCTTGGTGGAGTCTTTACCAGACAGCGCGCCGCCGCCGTGAGGGGCCAGTCCGCCATAGGTATCCACCATCAGCTTGCGGCCCGTGAGGCCGGTATCCGCCTCAAATCCGCCGTAGACAAACCGCCCGGATGGATTGATCAGGATCTCTGTATTCGTATCGGGCGGCAGCTCCCGCAGTGCGGGCTGGATCACATGGTCCATGAGTTCCTCTCGCAGCTGGCCCAGATCTTTCTCAGGGTCATGCTGGCAGGACAGAACAACCGATGCAAGACGCACGGGGATATCGAAGTTGTACTCCACAGACACCTGCGCCTTGCCGTCCGGACGTAGGCCCTGGATCATCCCGGTTTTTCTGGCGTTGGTCAGCAGCCGGGTGAGCCGGTGGGCCAGGATGACCGGCAGAGGAAGATAGGATTCTGTCTCATCACAGGCAAAGCCATACATGATCCCCTGGTCGCCAGCCCCGGTCTGGACTCCTTCCCGCACAGCGTGAGCAATATCATCGCTCTGATCGTGGGTGATGACCTCGATCTCATAGTCCAGCCCAGTGTACCCAGCTTCCCGGATGATCCGGCAGACAATGGAGGAGATATCCGGCATGATCTTTGCCGAGATCTCTCCGGCCACCAGCACTTTGCCAGCTGTGGCCAGTACTTCGCAGGCCACATGGGCGGAGGAGTCACCCTTCAGACAGGCATCCAGAACAGAATCCGCGATGGTGTCGCAGAGCTTGTCAGGGTGGCCCTCGGTAACAGACTCTGCGGTCAAAATGTATTTATCTCTCATGGTTAGATTTCCCTTTCTTTTTTATGTGTTGATCGCCAACGATCCGTCCCTGTTCTCCGGTTGCCGTTCGCACAGGAAGGATCTGCACGTTGTCGTACAGGGACTTGTACCGCTGGAGCTGCTCATCCGTCAGGGAAACAAAGTCCTCCTGACCAAGCCCAGCGATAAAGAAGGTCCCGCAGATGATGTCATAGGGCAGGCGATCTTCATCCAGCAGCGGGCGGTTCATCGGCAGACCAAGGAGCTTTCCCTCAGAATTGCACACCAGGGCAACCGGCTCTTGGAACGGGTACACGGCTTCAATATCTCCGCCTACGATCCGCTGCATATCTGCGAGACTATTGATCTCCTGCACACGGCAGGGCTTTTGCGGTTCTACAACTAATACTTTCATGTGCGCTCATTCCCCCTATCGCTCTTTCCCGCGTTGCTTCTTGGGCGATTTGGCCTGCCTGCCGCAGATACGGTTGAGTCTACTGCTCTCTTGATCCAGTTCCTTGGCACAATACTCCCACGCCTGTTTTAATTTGGACAGTGGCAGTCCGTTCTGGCGATAGCCATCCCGAATGCCCTGGTAATAATATTCCGAGGGCAGGGCGGGAGAGCGCCACCGATCCCCATCCGTCATCACGTAGGCCATGACAGTCAGCTGCCGCCCCGCATTATCCCGCACAGCAACAGACTCTTTTTCGTATAGGTGGGGATATCCCTCATAGAGATCGAGAGACCGCTCACAGCCCGGTGTGATCCGCCAAAGTAGGCCATGTACCTGCTGCCCTTCCTTGGGCTTGATGGTGGCAACGCCATTTCCGCTTGCGTTGCCGCGAAACAGCAGTTCATATCCCTCCAGCACGACCGGCCCCACCACCTGGGCCGCGGGACAGCGGTAGGCCATCTGATCCAGGTTGATGTTGCTGCCGTAGGCGAAATACAATTTATCTTCAGCTATGGTTCAACACCTCCAGCGCGCCGATCTTCGCCAGCGCCATGATCATGGTCTGCGCCTGCGCCTCCACACCGCGATCCGGCAGAATGCAGTCCTGATCCGTCATGCGGATGAAATTGCTGCGAAGCTGCCAGATATAGCTTTCTGTATCCGGAAACTCCGTGGGGTCAAAGGCAGCTTTCCGAAGCTGATCCATGATTTCTGTCCCGGTACCCTCGTACACGGTATCTTCAATGCGTATTTTCATCGTGCCACCTCACTGCTTCGGTTTTTCTTTTTCTTATTGACATCGTAACTGTCCTTGTCATAGCGCCATGCCCGATCTCCGTCCAAGTTGGCCAGAAGGTGATCCCGCGTGTGCTTGAACTCCGGACCATTCAACCCAAGGCGTACCAACCACACCCTGAAGGTGAACAGTTCGTTGTCACTGTGTGTCTTGCGCATGACGGTGCTGCGCTGGGCGATGGCTTGGGCCGATATGGCAAGGCACAGATTCACATAAGCGGCAGCCCGGCCCGCATGGAGAGTGGAGTTAAAACAGCGGAATTCCACGGTCCCTCGGTAAAACACAGAATGGAGATTGAGCGCATAGTACCGCGTCCAGTTGTAGTGCTCTGTACTGCCGTTGTCCCCCTCGTACCAGATGGCTTCCAGCTGTGTCAGGTTTTTGGTTTCTTCGGATGAAAGCTTGCGTGCCTTTTGCAGCATGGGTTCCCGTACTTTCTGGCAATAGTTCGCTATGCGATAGGAGTTAACCTGGAGTGCCTTGAACAGAATATCTTCTTTGGAATACATAATGCCCAGCAGGTTTTTCAGGCTCTGGCGGTTATGATTTGCAGCATCCACATGGACATGGATACCGCAGGAGGAATTGACTTTTCCCCCTGCGGTGCGGACGCGGCGGACGCATTCCTGAAATTTGGGCAATTCCGCATAGGTCAGTTTGGGCGTGACCATTTCCACACGATACCTCGGATCTGAGGTGGAGGTGTATCTGGCACCCACTTTTTGTTCTCCACGGATACTACTATCGCTCATAAGCCGCCATTCTTTTCCCTCCCCATCCCGCACATACCAGCTGTCGTAGTAGTCATCGCCACGGCGAGGCTCCGTCCCAAAATAATCTGCCAAGGCTTGGGCCGCCTGTTCACGAGTAATTCCGGTCAGTTCCACTTCCACGCCGAAACACTGATCTTTTAGTCCTGCTTCATTCATGTCACTGCTCCCTTCTAAAAGATATTTCAAAACCTTGTAAACACTGTATCCGTTCGAAAACCGCTGATCCCGGCGAACATATCAAAATGGCGTATCAGGTGATCTCATCTCCTTCCTGCTGCAGGGCAAGAAGAAAGCCGAGGACATTCTCATCCATGTCCCCGGCCTGTGCCTGCTGGCTTTTTTCTGTTGTCAGATCCAAATTGCGCAACTCTTCCCGAATCAGCCCACGGATGGCAGACAGGAGGGCATCCTGTTCATGGGCTTTACACACCATCCGACACACAGCGTCTGTCCGCTGCCCGGCAGGGATGGAGCTGAGAATGCGCCATGCATCACGCTGTTGGGGCGATGTCAGAGAAAAAGAAAGGTTGAGCCGCCGCTTATCCGCCATGGCCGACACCCCGCGATATCTGCCCCACAAGGCGCTCATACCCTTTGGCGTTCAGGGATACGTCATCCAGGATAAGCGGGCGGCACAGGCCGTCTGTGGCCGAAAGGTGGCGTTTTAAGAGCGCCGCTCCGCCACCCAGAAAGATGGTGGGCATGGCTCGGATGTCCAGGCCGCTCTCTGTGACTGCCGAGAGCAGGTTTCGGGCGTACTTGCCTGCCTGGGCGTGGATAACCGCCCTGATTCGCTCATCCATCCCGCCGGAGCTACCCCGCAGGGCGCTTTCGATCTGAGCGGTTGTCATGGACAGTCCGAACAACCGGCGCACCTGTTCGCTGATTTCATCGACACAGCGGATCATACCCAGTTCCAGGCTCCGGCAGGAGGCAGCGTTGGGGATGCGGTTGTCCAGACGCATCAGATCCACCGTCCAGCCGCCTATGTCTGCCACGATGATGGACGGCTCGTCCAGCAGCTCCGTCTGGGTCAGGACGGCAGCATAGCCCTGGGGAAACAGGGACACCTCTTGGATGGTGATGGTATAGTCCTGCCCCTCATAGCGAAAAGGAATGGCGCTCCCATCCCGGTACAGATACGAACGGAAGGACTTCTTGTCCCGGCCAAAGCTGGTCAGGGGCAGACCCGCCGCCAGGTGGATGCTGGCGGTGTGCTCCGCACCCCGGTGCTCCAGCTCCTTGGCGATGGCTGCCAGGGTAAGCAGATAGTAGTCCTCCGTCTGGGTCTTATCCCTCTGAAGGGGCTGACGACCGCTGCCCACCACATAGTATCTGCCGCCGCACTCCAGTACATCTTTCTGGGTGTACGGCTCGTGTTCGTACTCTACTAACCCGGTGGGAAAGGAGAAGTGGACAGTTTTCATGGCTGCATAGCCATGATCCACGCCGATCACAATTACATCATTCATCTGGTATCGTGCTCCTTCCGATCATGTTGTTTCTGAGGATTTAGATGGTAGTTTTGCAGTATCGCTGTGTACAGCTTTTGCTCAAATGCCCGATATGCCGGTGTGGTGCGGTCGATAGGGAGAAGGACGGCCCGTTCGTAGCAGGTTCCAGGTACGATCTCCCAGCGGATGGCATGGAACTGATCCGCCAGCAGATAGCGCATGAGCTGATGACCGTTCATCAGTTCAAACATCCCGCGGGAGTCCTCATAAGGGAACTGCTTATATAGCTCAAAGCCTGTCAGCCTTTGGGCTGTGAAGTACAGCTTGAAGCCACCTGGGTCCAGTTCTGGGGCGAGCTGCTCATAGAATGTCTTTGCGTCCATCTCAACCAGCCCTTCTTCACTTTTGGGTCAGCCGTTCCAGAACAGTCAGCCTGCCGGACACTTTCCGCGCCGAGAGATCCAGCCCATTCATCTGGCGCTGGATGCGGCGACGGATCTGTTTGAGCTGCCGCCTGTCGCCGCAGCCCTCCAGCACTACATAGCTGCCTTTTCCGTTGGCCAGCACCTCACGCCGCCCGGTATCATCCCGGAGACTGGCCATGAGACGCTGACCCAGGCGTTTGCGGTAGCTGTCCTGGAGGGCCTCCGCGTCTCCGCACACCCCATGCTTTTTCAGGATCGCGGCGATCTCGCTGGAGTGGATCTCCATTCCCTCGAACAGCGCATCCAGGATCTCCTGCTCCGCCTCTGGCGGCAGCTTGGGCGGTGGGGTTGGCTTTGCACCCGCGTTTTCCCGCTTCATCGTTCCGCCTCCTTCCGCTTCTTCTGAGGGGGACGCATCGCTTTTTTGGGCGGTGGATTTCCGCGCCAAGACTCCGGGGCCATGGAATTGATATGACGGAGCATATGCCCAAATAGGAGGTATTTTCACTCCAGGTTTGAAAAATTGTACCTCTGCCTTCAAGGACATGCAAGTCATTTCTGCACCGCAGGCATACCAGTTTTTAGTACGCCTAATCAAAGAAATATTCTCGGGTCAGGGCGTTGACAGGTCGGAATCAGTTTCTTGTCGGATGAATAGAATTTGACAAGAATGACAAGAATGACTATAATGATAACTAAGAAGAGGAGGCGCTATGTATGGCATTTGTTGAAAGCGAAGTTGTTGAGCTAAAGGCGGAGATCGTGGGTGATATTTGTAAAGAAGTCATTGCCTTTGCCAACACCAAAGGCGGTACGCTGTATATTGGCGTCAGCAACGATGGAAGTGTTGTGGGAGTCAAAAACGCCGACCAAGTCATTTTACAGATGAACAATATGATTCGAGATTCCATCAAGCCTGATGTGACCATGTTTGTGGGCTATGAAGCCCAACATGTCAGTGACAAGGATATCATCGCTGTGACCATTCAAAAAGGGACCGACCGCCCCTATTATTTGAGCAGCAAGGGGTTGAAACCCAGTGGGGTCTATGTCAGGAACGGCACGTCGTCTGATCCGGCTACAGATACTGCAATCCGAAAAATGATTAAGGAAACCGATGGCGACAGCTTTGAATCCATGCGTTCGCTGGAACAAAACCTCAGCTTTGAAGCGGCGGAGAAGCAATTCGAGAAGCAGAATATTCCGTTTGACGCCGCAAAAATGCAGACCCTTGGGATGATTTCGGCGGATGGTATCTACTCCAATGTGGCGCTGCTCCTGTCCGACCAGTGTCCCAGCACCATCAAGGCGGCGACCTTCTCGGGGGAAGATAAAGGCAGTTTTCAGGATAGAAGAGAATTTAGCGGTTCGCTGTTTCAGCAGATGGAGGAGCTGTACAGCTATCTGGATATGCGCAACCAGACAAAGGCAACGTTTGATGGACTATACCGAATCGACACACGGGATTATCCGGAAGATGCACTGCGGGAAGCACTGTTGAACTCGCTGGTCCACAGAGACTATTCCTTCCGTGCAAGCACCATTGTCAGTGTATATGCAGACAGAATCGAATTTGTCTCTGTGGGTGGACTGCCCTCCGGCATTGCACTGGACGACATTATGCTGGGACTCTCGGTTTGCCGAAACCCCAAGTTGGCAGCCATATTTTATCGTCTGCAGCTGATTGAGGCATACGGCACGGGTATGCCTAAAATCATGAATGCCTACACGGAGTCGGAATCAAAGCCCAAAATCGAAGTATCCAGCAATGCATTTAAAATCACGCTGCCCAACAGGAATACTGGCGCAAATCATGCAGAGACATTGGTTGGCACGATCAAAGGCGACGAGAAACGGATTCTGGATTTTATTGGTTCCCATGGCTATATTGTGCGCAGTGATGTGGACCGGCTGCTGGAGGTAAGCCAGGCCACAGCCAACCGGATTCTGAAACGCATGGTAGCTGAGGGCCTGATTTATCAGGACGGAAACGGCAGAAAAACCAAGTATAGACGGAAGTAACTGCTGGTGCGGAGGGGCTGTGCATGAACCGAAAAGCAATCATCAAAGGCCGAGAATATATGCTTCTTGAAATAATCCCGTCTCTGGATGGAGGGCAGTCGCTCCTCCTTTGTAAAGATGAGAATGGCAAGAGAGCGGCATGCTCTGAGTCGTTGTGGCGCAGCTGTGCGCTAACGGATATGCGGTCTGCCCCGATTCATGCACATAGCTCCTCACAGGAGAAAATCGAGTATTTCCTCTCTGTCTTTAAAGGGCGGGAAGATGTATATGCACGCCGGTATCACAGCACGACCACCGGAAAAACCGGTTACACCCCAGTCTGCAAAAATGAATGGATGCATGGCCTGTGCGATAAAAAGAAATACAGGTGCGCAGAGTGTCCCAATCGTGAGTTTCGGCCGCTCACGGCCGATGTGGTCAAGGCGCATTTGATGGGCCGTGATGCTTTGTGCAGAGATGTGGCGGCAATCTATCCGATGCTGGAGGACAACAGAACCTGGTTGTTGGCTGCGGATTTTGATGAAGAAAACTGGAAGCTTGATGTGACGGAATTTTGTAAATCCTGCAAAGATGCGGGACTGGTCCCGGCCGTGGAACGCTCCCGTTCCGGAAACGGAGCCCATGTCTGGTTTTTCTTTTCGGAGCCTGTTTCTGCCGCCGATGCCAGACGCTTGGGCACCGGTTTGCTGACTCGCACCATGTCGTGTCGGCATGAGCTATCCTTTTCATCCTACGACCGCTTGTTCCCCTCTCAAGATTTTGTGCCGAAGGGCGGTTTTGGGAATTTGATTGCGCTGCCATTCCAAGGGCAGGCGCAGAAAGACGGAAATTCTCTGTTTGTGGATGATCGCTTTGAGCCTTATCCCGATCAGTGGGCGTTTCTGTCCTCTCTGCCAAAAATCACGCCGGAAAAGTTGGAAGAAGCTTTAAGGAAACTATGTCATCATGGGGACATTGGAGAATTGGCAGATGCTGAGGAGAAGCAGGTTCCATGGAAACGCAAGCGAACCCAAACGAAACTGATGCGCAAAGATTTTCCTCTGCAGGTAAGCCTGTATAGTTCCAATTTGATTTACATTGAGAAAAAGGACTTCTCTCAAGGGGCGTTGAATACGCTCAAACGGCTTGCGGCGTTTCCAAATCCGGAATTTCGCTCCAAGCAAGCCATGCGCATTTCCGTATATGGCATTCCTCGTGTACTGGATTGCGGATATGAGGATGAGAACTATATCGGCCTTCCCCGCGGTTGTATGGATGGACTTCAGGGATTATTCGAGCAATATGAAGTCCCTGTCATTCTGGAGGATCACAGATCACTGGGACGTTCCATTGATGTGGAATTCAATGGGGTGCTGCGCCCAGAACAGGAACCTGCCGCCCGAGCGCTGCTGGATGCAGATATGGGCGTTCTGTCCGCAACTACTGCGTTTGGGAAAACTGTGATTGGCGCCTATCTGATTGGACAGCGCAAAGTCAATACCCTGGTGTTGGTGCAGTCCAGCGCGTTGCTGGAACAGTGGAAATCCTCGCTGGAACAATTTCTGAATATTCATGAGGTCCTGCCGGAACTGCCCAAAAAGCGTGGCAGGAAGAAAAAACAGCACCTCATTGGCCAAATCGGCAGCGGAAAGAATACCCGCAGCGGGATCGTCGATATTGCCACCATGCAGTCCTTGCTTGAGAGAGAAGAGAAGACCGTAAAGTCATTTGTGGCAGAGTACGGAATGGTCATTGTAGATGAGTGCCATCATGTGGCCGCATTCACCTTCGAAACCGTGCTGAAAGCAGTTGAAGCCAAATATGTTTATGGTTTGTCTGCCACTCCTGTCCGCAAGGACGGTCATCATCCCATCATCTTTATGCAGTGCGGCCCCGTCCGGTATTTGGTGGATGCCAAAAGTCAGGCGGAAAAGCAAAGATTCTCCCACATGGTAATTCCCAGATTCACACGCCTAAGGCTGCCGGATGCCAACGGGATTCAGGATATGTATGCCGGTGTGATTGAAAATCACAACAGGAACGAACTGTTGGTGTCAGACACGTTGAAGTTGGTTCAGGAGGGGCGCACACCGATTCTGCTGACAGAGCGGAAGGAACACGCTATACTGCTCGCCAGTCATCTGTCGGACCAGGTGAAACATGTTTTCCTGCTCATTGGCAGTGACAAGCAAAGGGATAAGCGTGATAAACTGACAGCATTGCAGAATGTGCCTGACGATGAGGATGTGGTGGTCGTTGCCACCGGAAAGTATATTGGAGAGGGCTTTGACGCCCCGCGGTTGGATACCTTGCTTCTTGCGATGCCCATATCGTGGAAAGGTACATTGGCGCAGTATGCCGGACGTCTCCACAGAAATTATGAGGGAAAGCAGGAAGTTCGTATCTACGATTATGTGGATATCCATGTTCCTACATTGGAGCGGATGTATCATAAACGCCTGAAGGGCTATGCAGAACTGGGATATCAGGTCAAATTCGGTGCGGCGGATCAGTCTGTCAGCGCGATTTACGATGGATACTCATCTATGCTTCCCTTTGAGCAGGACTTGGATGATGCCGCCCGCAGCGTGGTTATCGTCAGTCCCTATCTGCAAAAAGGCAGAATCGTGAAACTTCTTCCCCATTTACAGAAGGCGATTGCTTCCGGCGCCAAAATTGCGGTCCATATCAGAACAGCAGAGAGCAGAGAACTCTCAATTCAAAAAAGTGTGTGTGAAGCGATCAAGATGCTGGAACAGGCGGGCATTGTGGTTCATGCGCACAAGGCGCTCAATCAGCGGTATGCCGTTGTTGATGAAAGCATTGTGTGGTATGGCGGCGTGGATTTTCTTTCGTTTGGCAGAAAAGATACGGATGTACTTCGGTTCAAAAACCCGGATATTGCAGGTGAGTTCTTATCCCTTTCCGGTCACGCAGAAAGCGTACAGTTTGTCATAGAAGATGTTTCAATGTAGAGGGCATTTTCAGGGTATTTTTCTTAAAAACAAAGAAAGCGAATATGGCGGCGTTAGTGCCCGGAAGAAAAAGCCATAACCCGGTGGCTTCTATTTCGAATATACAGGAAATCGTGTCCGGACTTAAGGCCGAAGGGGGACGTATGCCCATTGACCAGCCAGTGCGTATGCTTGTGCTCGAGGAATTAAATTGAGAATTGTTTGCTTTGAAAATGACATCAAGCGTGAGCCAATATCTGACCAAAGCATCGAAGAAATCCGTGCAGCAGGCATATCAGTTTTTAACATGCCATAATCAAAGAAATAAGCGCTCTGAAATCTCCAATATAAAATGTACGATCGATGCTTAGTTGGAATGGGAGATAAAATTATAGTATCAGTAGGCATAAATAATCGACTGCAATTTTTGACCACCGAATTTATGTACTAAAAATGACGGATTATGCAAAAATGGAGGCAATTTTCTTGCGTTTATGTTCGGAATAATCAAATTTCATAGAATGGCATGTGGTCAAAACGGATGCCGACTATAAAAGGTTGTGATTTTTATTGGACTATTAGGAATATTTTCTGCACTTTAGCTGGATATTAGCAACTTTTTTGCAATTTACTCGTTTCTGCTGCATGAAATACCCAAACGCTTGAACCAAATTTTTTGTGGTGATTTGTAGTGCTTTCCGGCACTTTCCGTTCAGTATTGAATATTTTTTGACCCTCTTAAATCCGCTGTTTCCATGTGTTCCGGTCCTGACTGTGGTCAAATATGGGGTCAAAAACGCTTCCTGACCAGGGGCGGCAAGTGTCTGCCAACCCCGGCCGGGAAGCGTTTTTTCACGACTCTGGGTTTTGGGTATTGTACCTCTGCCGCAGCGGTTAAGCAAGTCTTTTATCAACAGTGAGCGTATCAGTTTTTCACACGCCTATTCAAAGAATAAAAGCCTACAGCCTGCGGTCTATCTGTTCAGCAGCCACTGGATGCCTGCCGCTGTCCGTTCAATCCCCTGGGCGAAGTGATTTCCGGGATTCAGCTGGAACACCGTGTCGATGCCCTTGTTCTGGTAAAAGGTCTGAATCTCCTCTGTTTTTTCCTGAACTGTTTTCAGGACTGGATTGCGGGTCTTGGCCTCTTTGTCCCCCAGAGAGAAATAAATGCAGTCTGGCCGGCGCTTCGGCTCATGGGAAAAGACGTATTCCTTGAAACCTGGAAACCACAGGGAGCCGGACATGCACCCCACCCGTGAGAACACATCTGTCTGGTAGATGGTGTACAGGGCGAATAACCCCGCCAGAGAGTACCCGGCGATTCCCCGCCACGCCGGAGGCCCGACCAGCTCTTTTTCTGCCCTGGGTATGATTTCCTCAACCAGCAGCCGCAGGTAGTCGTCTGCCCCGCCGGTGAAGGGCTCCCCGTTCTTGAACGCCGCCGGGCTGTCCCACGGGGCCATGTCCCGGTTCCAGTCCAAGTCGCTGACGGCCACCAGGGAAAAGGGTGGACAACCGACCGCCTGCGCAGCCTCATATACCTTCTGCCCCTCGTTAGAGTAAGTATTCAGGTAGATCACCGGGGCACCAGGAAAAGTAGCGGGAAAGACGGATTCGTTTTTCTTTTCCATGGTAGGGTCAATCATTTTTCGACACCTGCTCTCTATGAAAATCCTCACCATTTACTTTAGTTTTATTATATTGGAATAAATTCGGTTTCACAACGATAGTAAACTTACAAATTTTCTACATATGACAGGTCGTGCCACACAACACGAAGGAACCGGGGCACGACAGGCTAAAATTGTAGATTTATGTTGATAATATTCGCCAAATCGTGTACTATCAGAATTAAGAGAAATTTGTAGTACTGTCGATTAGGAGGGTCCAGATGGATTACATGACCATTTCTGATGCGGCTGCAAAATGGGGGATCAGCTCCCGCCGGGTCCAGATCCTGTGCGCCTCTGGCCGTATCTCTGGGGCAGAGCGCCTGGGGCGAAGCTGGGCGATTCCAAAAGACGCTCAAAAGCCTGGTGACGCCAGGATCAAAAGCGGAAAATATATCGGTTTTTCCGAGAAGTATCGAAAGAAAAAGGAATGTCCTGCCGAAAGTCCCGAAACTTCTAACCGCTGAAGGAGTCCGTTATGCAGATATTAGATAATATCAATCAGACAGTGCGGTCTGATTTGCAGGTCTCTATCAAAAAAGGAAGCAGGGTGTCCATCGCTGCCGCCTGTTTTTCCATCTACGCCTATCAAGAGTTGAAGAAGCAGCTGGACAGCGTGGATGAATTGCGGTTTATTTTCACTTCGCCTACATTCATCCAGGAGAAGATTCCCAAAGAGAAGCGGGAGTTCTATATTCCCAGGCTGAACCGGGAGCGCAGCCTGTACGGGACTGATTTTGAGATCAAACTGCGCAATGAATTGACCCAAAAGGCCATTGCCAAAGAGTGCGCTGATTGGGTACGGAAAAAGGTGACTTTCAAGTCCAATGTGACGCAGGAACAGATGATGGGATTTCTAACGGTGGATGAGAGCACCTATATGCCCATCAACGGCTTTACCACCGTGGATCTGGGCTGTGAACGGGGCAACAACGCCTATTATCCTGTCCAGAAGACGGAGAGCTATGAGAATGGCCGATATTTCCTGAAACTGTTTGAAGAGCTTTGGAACGACGAAAAGAAGCTCCAAAATGTCACTGAAATCGTTCTTGACAGTATCTCCACTGCTTACCGGGAGAATTCCCCTGACTTCATCTATTTCTTTACTCTGTATAACATTTTCAACGAATTTTTGGAAGACATCTCCGAGGATGTTCTGCCCAACGAGGCAACGGGATTCAAACAGAGCAAGATTTGGAACCTGCTCTACAACTTCCAGAAGGACGCCGCCCTTGCCATCATCAACAAATTGGAAAAGTACAACGGCTGTATCCTGGCGGACAGCGTCGGCCTGGGCAAGACCTTCACCGCCTTGGCAGTCATCAAATACTACGAAAACCGCAATAAATCCGTTCTGGTCCTGTGCCCTAAAAAGCTGTCCGAGAACTGGAACACCTACAAAGGGAATTACATCAACAACCCAATCGCCGAGGATCGTCTGCGGTATGACGTGCTCTATCATACGGATTTGTCCCGGGAACACGGCAAATCCAACGGCATTGATTTGGATCGCCTGAATTGGGGCAACTATGATCTGGTGGTCGTCGACGAGAGTCATAACTTCCGCAATGGCGGAGAAGTTTCCGGTGAGGACGCCAAGGAAAACCGCTACTTAAAATTGATGAATAAGGTGATCCGGGCAGGCGTCCGCACCAAAGTTCTGATGCTCTCCGCCACCCCGGTCAACAACCGATTCATCGATCTGAAAAATCAGCTGGCACTGGCGTATGAGGGGGATTCCGCTCAAATCAATGAGAAACTGGACACCAGCACCTCCATTGATGAGATTTTCCGTCGGGCCCAGAAAGCCTTTAACGTGTGGAGCCGTCTACCTGCCGAAGAACGCACTACGGATGCACTGCTGAAAATGCTGGACTTTGACTTCTTTGAGGTTCTGGACAGCGTGACCATCGCCCGCTCCCGGCGGCACATCGAAAAGTATTACGATACCACGGATATTGGAAAATTTCCGGAGCGGCTCAAGCCCATCTCCCTGCGTCCCTGCCTGACCGATCTTGGGGATGCCATCAACTATAATCAGATCTATGAACTGTTGATCTCTCTGAATCTTTCAATCTACACCCCCACCTATTACATCATGGCCTCCCGACTTTCCAAATACGAGGACCTCACCCATAACAAGGGGACAAGCCTGACCCAGAAAGGCCGTGAGGAAGGCATTCGACGCCTGATGAGCATCAATCTGCTCAAGCGATTAGAAAGTTCGGTCTACGCCTTCCGGCTCACCATTGACCGGGTCTATCACCTGATCCAGTCGACCATTGAGACGATCCACGCCTACCAGTCCGGCGAGCAGCTTTTGGATTTGCAAGACCTTTCTGACGCTGATGAATTTGACCTGGATGACCAGAATACCGACTATTTCTCCGTGGGCCGGAAGGTCAAAATCGATCTGGCAGATATGGACTACCTCTCCTGGCTGCGGGATTTGGAAAAAGACGCCGAAAATTTGCAGCTGCTCTCCCTAATGATCGGCGACATCACACCGGAGCATGATACCAAACTACAAACGCTGCTGAACTTGATTTGGGAGAAGCAAGAACATCCAATCAATCCTGGAAATCGAAAAATCATCATTTTCACCGCCTTTTCCGACACTGCGGACTACCTCTATCAGCAAGTCGCTCCCTTTGTCAAACAGAATTTTGGGCTAAACGCAGCGGAGGTCACGGGCACCGTAGACGGCAAGACTACGATTCCTCGTTTGCGAGCGGACTTGAATACGGTTCTTACCTGCTTTTCCCCCATCTCGAAAGGCCGGGATATTTTGATGCCTGGCAACACGGAAGACTTGGACATCCTGATCGCCACAGACTGTATCTCCGAGGGCCAGAATCTCCAGGACTGCGACTATCTCATCAACTACGACATTCACTGGAACCCGGTCCGCATCATCCAGCGGTTTGGTCGAATTGACCGCATCGGTAGCCGAAATCAGGTGATCCAGCTGGTGAATTTTTGGCCGGATATGGACTTGGATGAATATATCAATCTGAAAAGCCGGGTGGAGACCCGCATGAAGATCTCCGTTATGACTTCTACTGGCGATGACGACCCCATCAATGCCGAAGAAAAAGGAGATTTGGAGTATCGCCGTCAGCAGCTGAAGCGGCTCCAGGAGGAAGTCGTGGACATCGAGGAGATGTCCAGCGGGATCTCCATCATGGACCTGGGGCTCAACGAATTCCGTCTGGATCTCTTGGAGTACATGAAGCACCACCATGATGTGGAGACCACGCCCCATGGGATGCACGCCGTGGTCCCGGCCCGGGAGGACGCTCCGGCCGGAGCCATCTTCGTCCTTCGGAATGTCAACGACAGCGTCAATGTAGACCACCGAAACCGCATCCATCCGTTCTACATGGTCTACATTGGTATGGATGGCGAGATCCTCTGCGATTATCTCAACCCCAAGCAGATGCTGGACACCATCCGCCTGCTGTGCAGGGGCAGAACGGAACCTATTTCCGACCTCTGCCGGGAATTCAATCAGGAGACCGACGATGGCCGGAACATGGCTGAGATATCAGAACTGCTGAGCGAGGCGGTCAACTCCATCATCGATGTGAAGGAGGAGAGCGACATTGACAGTCTGTTTAAAAGCGGCGGCACGACGGCGCTTCTCTCCCAGATCTCCGGGCTGGATGATTTTGAGTTAATCTGCTTTTTGGTGGTGAAGTAGTAATCGGAAGTCGAATTAGATAAGCTTATTGGAGGAAGAAAAATGTCGAAGCTGAACGTGGACCAAAAGACAATTAAAGATTTATTCCAGGATAAACGAGCAGACTTTTTGATTCCTGATTACCAGCGTCCCTATGCGTGGGGTGAAACTGAGTGTCAGACCCTTTGGGATGATATCTTTTCATTCGCAATTCCAGACGAAGGACGCACAGAATTTGACAGTAATAGTGAATACTTTCTCGGACCAATCGTTACTTTCAAAAATAGTGTCTCCAAGATGGAAGTGATTGATGGACAACAACGGCTTACTACGCTAATGCTACTTTTACGTGCCTTCTATGAAAAATTTGGCCACATGCAAGACAAGGCCTCTGTTGCTACAAAACAGAATATTGAGAAATGTATCTGGAAAACGGATGAATTTGGTGAGCCTGATATGTCAGCTCTAAAGATTGATTCTGAAGTTGCCACTGATAAAGACAAAGACGAATTTCTTGAGATATTGAAAACGGGTGTTGTAAAACCTGGGCAAAAAAGCAGATATGCCGCCAATTACCGGTTCTTTCAGAACTGTATTGACGACTTTTTAGCAAAGTATCCGACGTATTTTGCTTATTTACCCACTCGAATCATGAACAACTGCATTCTCCTCCCTATCGAAGCAGAATCGCAGGACACTGCGCTCCGAATCTTTTCAACATTAAATGACCGAGGAATGCCACTCTCTGATTCTGATATTTTCAAGGCACAGTTTTACAAATATTACTCTGATATCGGAAAAAAGGATCTATTTATTAAGCAGTGGAAAGATCTGGAGGAATTAACGGAATCAATTTTCCATCCGCTAAACGGAACGCCAATGGATGAACTGTTTACACGGTACATGTATTATATCCGTGCCAAGCAGGGAATCAAGTCTTCCACGACTGAAGCATTGCGCAAATTTTATGAGAAAGACAATTACACCTTACTCAAAAGAGAAGATACGTTTAATGATCTGATTACACTTGCTCATTTTTGGGAGGATGTCATCAATCAAGATAAAGATCGGTTCTCACAGCGGATTTTGCGCCGCCTATTTGTATTAAATTATGCCCCAAATGGTATGTGGACCTATGTTGTTTCCGTGTTCTTTATGCAGAATCGAGATAGCGAAGGACTGTTAGATGAGGACCAGTTCTATCGGTTCCTCAGCAAAATCACTGGATTTATCTGGACATATGCAGTTACAAACCCTGGGGTAAATGCACTTCGTACCCCTGTATATGCCGAGATGGTCAGTATCGTCAACAGCCAGCCCGTTACTTTTGTCGACTTCAAGTTTGAGGCGGATAAGGTGCAGAGCATGTTTGCCAACTTTACATTCAACAATAGTAGACCGATCACAAAATCGATGTTAGCATGGTGGGCGTTCCAAGATGATGATCAGGAGCTTTTTCCCCTTGAAACGGTACTTGAGATTGAACATATCTATGCCAGGAATCGCTATGACAAAGATAAGTCTCTAACAGATGTAAAAAATCTGGAGGCGCTGGGAAACAAGGCTCTTTTGGAAAAACGCATCAATATCCGTGCCGCTGATTATCGCTTTGAGGATAAAATCAAGTATTACCAAGGCTTTGTGAATAGTCGCAATCAGAAGAAGGAGGGCACAAGAAACCATGAGTTGCATCATCTCTCTGAAACTTTGACAGACTTTACCGAAAAAGATATTTTGGATAGAACCGAGGAAATAATGGCGAAGTTCCTTGACTATTTAAGAGAAAATGGATTGCTAAAGTAATATTTGTTGACATGCATAAGGGAAAAAGGGTGATCCTGTGCTGGGCCTGCCAAAAACTACGGAATTCAATAAGCGTATTCCTAAGCAAAAATTCTATGAGAACCTGCCGGTGACGCCCGTTCTGAAGCGGGCCTTTGTGGAGCAGATCAGGACCATCTGGTGGCGGAACAAGATCGCCGCCGCAACGGTCAATCTGGCCCCGGGAGAGGCTGTCACAGAAATCGAGGTGCTGGAACTCCGGCTCAACCAGCCCTCATTGGACGAATCCGTCCTGCTCCAAATCGACAGAGAGATCCCCTACTACATTCTCTTCCTGCTGGAATACGAGGGAAAATACCAGGCCTGGATCGGCTACAAAGAAGCCGCCTCCGGCAGTTCCGCCTTCAAAGTCAGCCAATACTATCACACCGACTGGATAGAGTCAGACCAACTCCCCCTCCGCATGGAAGGGCACTCCCTGGACGCCGTATACGAGAATTTTGTGCGGCAGTGCAGGGGCAGTGTGGAGTGTGAAGAGTGGAGTGTGGAGTTATCCGTTGCGGAAAACGTGGAGCGGGACCTCCGGCGGCAGCAGCTCCAGAAGCAGATCACGGCGCTGGAAAATAAGATCCGGAAGGAAAAACAACTCAACCGGCAGGTGGAGATAAATGTAAACATAAAGAAGTTGAAGAGGGAATTGGAGATGTTGTAATTATGAAAGTTAAATTCCTAAACAAGAAATTATGGAAGGAATACTACGCAACTCTCTCTATCGTTAGCGTTATTGCCTCACTTACTTTTCTGTTTTTGGATATCCCCGATGACAAAAAAACATGTTGCTTTATTGCGTTTGCCATTTTTCTTGTCGTAGTATTTCTTTTCAGGTGGTATCGTGCGAATAATCTCAAGAAAATATCGTTAAAAATAAATAACTCAACAATGGAAATCGAAACGGGTGACATTTTTTTAGAGGATGGTTTCAAAATTATTCCGTTTAACGAATTTTTTGATACAAAAGTAGACGGCACATTGATTTCAAAAAACACATTAAATGGGCAATATATCACCCGCTTTTATCTGAATCCCTCCGACTTGGATAAAACCATTGATTCAGATTCACATTCAGCAGAATATATTCTTGGAAAATGCGAAAGAAAAACTGGCAAGACAAACCAATATAGGCTTGGAACTATAATAAAAAATGGTGAATATTTTCTCCTTGCATTTACCCACTTTGACAAAGATAATCGTGCGTTTTTAGAGATTAATGACTTCACTTCTTGCCTAATGAATATGTGGAATGAGTGTGATATTCATTATGGTGGAAACACGGTGGTTTTACCATTACTTGGTTCAGGAATCACTCGCTTCCGAGGCTACGAAAATATTACGGATCAAGAACTTCTTGAAATAATTATTTGGACGTTCAAAGTCAGTCGTATTCGATTTCAATATCCAGCTAAAGCGAAAATTGTTCTCACAAATGATTGCTTGGATAAAATTAGTTTGTACGATATAAAAAAGCGATTTGAGGCTTGAAGCATAGGAGGTTTACCATGGGGCACAAATGTTTTATTTCTTTCAAAAAGGAAGATCAATGGTATCGGGAGCGCATTGATAAGTTGATTGCAAAGTCGGATTTGATTAACAAAGGGCTTGACCGAGTTATCAACAGCAATGATGGTGACTACATTATGAAAACAATTCGCCAGGATTATCTCCAGGACTCTACTGTAACAATCTTCGTGATTGGAACACACTCCTCTGAAAATGAAGGCTGTGATTTCATGGGACGAAGAAAAAACTATTTTATTGAACGAGAATTGCAAGCTTCTCTATATAATGGGGTTGGTAACACTCGAAACGGAATTTTGGGTGTAGTCCTACCGGAAATGTATGAACGCATTTATAAAGGGAGTCACCAATGCCTTACTTGCGGCGGTACACACAATACGGTTGTAATTGGAGACTCCACTGTAATTCGAGAGTTCAGCACAAATTACTACATAGAGCCTCATTCTGGGTGCGCATGGTCCGAAAGTGAACGGTACTGTGTTCTCGTAAAATGGGATGATTTTGTTGCCGATCCCGAAAGCTATGTAAATATTGCATTTGATAAACGAACAAGTGAGATTGCATCGAAGGTTAAGGTCCGCAATTTTCGATAATGGAGGAACTTCATAATGGACCACATGAAATTTGAGACGCCGGACTTGACGGCACAGAATATAGAGAAGATTGCCGCCCTGTTCCCTGGGTGCGTCACGGAGGGCCCGGACGGCAAGGGCGGGCTGAAAAAGGCCATCAACTTTGAGTTGCTTAAGCAGATGCTGTCCGACGATGTGCTGGAGGGGGACGAGTCCTACGAGTTCACCTGGGTGGGCAAGAAAGCCTCCATCGTGGAGGCTAACAAGCCCATCCGCAAGACCCTGCGCCCCTGCCCAGAGGAGAGCAAGAACTGGGACACCACCGAAAACCTGTATATCGAGGGCGACAACCTGGAGGTGCTCAAGCTGCTTCAGGAGGCCTATCTGGGCAAGGTGAAGATGATCTACATCGACCCGCCCTACAACACTGGCCATGACTTCATCTACAACGACCGATTTGAGATGGGCAAGCAGGAGTACGACCAGCAGATCGGCCTGTTTGACGAGGAGGGTAACAAGCAGTTTGCGGAGAACTCCGAGAGCAGTCCCCGGTTCCATTCCGATTGGTGTAGCATGATGTATCCCCGGCTAATGCTGGCGAGAAATATGCTGACGGATGATGGAGTCATTTTCATTTCTATTGATGACAATGAACAGGACAGTTTGAAAAAAATTGCAAATGAAATCTTTGGACCGGGCAACTTTATTGCGACTATAATCTGGAGAAAAAATTATGCGCCGAAATCCAGTGCGCAATATTTTTCGGTAGATCACGATTATATCCTTGTATATACAAAATGTTCCGCTATCTGGCGTCCTAATCTATTGCCACGTACAGAAAAACAAAATTCAATGTATTCCAATCCAGACAATGATCCTCGCGGTCCGTGGCGCCCAAACAATCTTTCTGCCAGAAACTACTATAGTAAGGGAACATATCCTATAAAATGCCCTGGCGGACGCATTATAGAAGGACCACCGTCCGGACGCTATTGGATATACTCGGAAGAAAAATTCTGGCAACTTGATAAAGAAGGAAGAATTTACTGGGGACCCGATGGCAATAACATCCCAGCCCCTAAAACATATTTATCAGAAGTAAAACAAGGAATTGTCCCCCAGACATACTGGTCCTACGAAGAAGTTGGACATACACAAGAAGCAAAAAAAGAATTGCTGAGTTTACTTAGTTTTGCTACATCACAAGATGTATTTGACACTCCAAAACCAACCCGCTTAATTAAACGTATGCTACAAATTGCAACCACGAGAGACGGGCATGACATTGTCATGGACTTCTTCTGTGGTTCTGCCACTACAGCCCATGCAGTTATGGCACAGAATGCAGAAGATGGCGGAAATCGTCAATTTATTATGGTACAGTTGCCGCAACCAATTAAAAGCGAAGGATTTTCAACTTTATGCGACATTGGCAAAGAACGCATCCGCCGGGCGGGCGATATGGCAAAAAAGGCCTTGGAGGAAGAAGGAACAGCCGTTCGTGCAATGGAAAAGTTCAAAAAAGAGCATGGAACATCTATGGGGTTCGTTTATGCAGAATGGTCTGACTCCCCAGAAGTTGTTACTGCTAAAAAGAAAATGGCGGACGATCTGGATATTGGTTTCCGTGTCCTCAAGCTGGACGATACCAACATGGAGGACGTCTACTACTCCGCCCAGGAGTACGACCAGGGGATGCTCCAGAAGATGGAGAGCAATATCAAGCCCGACCGCACGGACCTGGACCTGCTGTTCGGCTGCCTGTTGGAGTGGGGCCTGCCCCTGTCCATGCCCTACCGCTCCGAGCAGGTGGAGGGCTGCACCGTCCACACCTACAACGACGGCGACCTGATCGCCTGCTTTGACGAAAACATCCCGGAGAACGTCATCCGGGAGATCGCCAAGCGGAAGCCCCTCCGGGCCGTGTTCCGGGACAGCGGCTTTGCCACCAGCCCGGAGAAGATCAACGTGGGGGAGATTTTCAAGCTTTTGGCCCCGGATACCCGGGTGAAGGTGATTTGAGATGGCAACCAAGTATTCCTTGAAAGTCTACCGTTACATTTCATTTCAGCGCTTCTGCGAACTTTTGTTTCATCAAGAACTTGCCTTAGTTAATCCAAGTAAATGGCCAGATCAATATGAAACATTTGTCGTTAGAACATTGAAAAATTTGCAACATCGAGAAGAGATGGCGAACTCATTTGCCCAATACGGCATTCATTGCGAGAAACATTTTAACTCGTTCATAGAGACCATCCAGGCTATCACGGACGATATGTTTTGCTTATGTTTTTCACGCAGTAAAGATGCTGAGGTCATGTGGAATGCGTATAATTACGACAATCACGCCGTTATGATACGTACATCAGTAGACAAACTCTTGGAACTTGATTCGGATTCTCTTAGTATTTTTCGGGTTCAATATGATTTAGATAGACCATGCCTGGAAACTTTGCTTAATAATACAACCTTTACAGATGATGGAATAGTCCTCTATGATGGCGATGAAATAATCCGCCACAAGCGAAAGTGTTTTAAGTATGAAAATGAAATGAGATTAGTCGGATCTTCCTTCTGTACCGTTCCACATAGAATAAACGATGGTATTCTATATCTCCCTATTAAGGATATATCTTATTTTGTTGAGCGTGTGATGGTACATCCATTGGCTGATGACGGGTATGTTGCGCTTATTAGGAAAATGTGTATGCATTTCGGAATCAAGTTCTGGGGCAGGTCAAAAATTTATGAGTTCAAGGGAATGTAGTGTATGAAACTCCAATTCAAACACCAAAAATTTCAGGCTGACGCCGCCAAGGCCGTGGTGGATGTGTTCGCCGGGCAACCCTACCTGACCCCCACCTATCTGATGGACCGGGGCTCCGACACGCACCAGCTCACCCTGGAGGCGATGAGCTTCACCGGCTGGCGCAACGAGCCCATCGTCCCGGAGCTCAGCGACCAGGTGGTGCTGGAACATCTGAACAAGATCCAGCGGGCCAACCAAATCGCTCCCTCTCCCCGGCTGGAGGGGCGGTACAATCTCACCATCGAGATGGAGACCGGCGTGGGCAAGACCTACACCTACATCAAGACCATGTACGAGCTGAACCAGCACTATGGCTGGAGCAAGTTCATCGTGGTGGTGCCCAGCGTGGCCATCCGGGAGGGCGTGTACAAGTCCTTTCAGGTGACACAGGAGCATTTCGCGGAGGAGTATGGCAAGAAGATCCGCTTCTTCATCTACAACTCCGCCCAGCTGACGGAGATCGACCGCTTTGCCTCCGACAGCTCCATCAACGTGATGATCATCAACTCCCAGGCTTTCAACGCCCGGGGCAAGGACGCCCGGCGCATTTACATGAAGCTGGACGAGTTCCGCTCCCGCCGCCCCATCGACATCATCGCCAAAACCAACCCCATCCTGATCATCGACGAGCCCCAGTCGGTGGAGGGCAAGCAGACCAGGGAGCGGCTGAAGGAGTTCAACCCCCTCTTCACGCTACGCTACTCCGCCACCCACCGCTCCGACAGCATCTACAACATGGTCTACCGGCTGGACGCCATGGAGGCCTATAACAAGAAGCTGGTGAAAAAGATCGCCGTCAAGGGCATCACCGAGAGCGGCTCCACCGCCACCGACGGCTATGTATACCTGGAGGGGATCAACCTCTCCAAGGCAGACCCCACCGCCACCATCCAGTTCGACTACATGGGGAAGTCCGGCCTGCGAAAAATCTCCCGGAAGGTGGGCATCGGCTACAATCTCTACGACAACTCCGGCGAGGTCACAAAACTGGAGGAGTACAAAAACGGCTTCGTGGTGAAGGCCATCGACGGTCGGGATGACTCCCTGGAATTTCTCAACGGCGTGAAGCTCTACGCCGGGGATGTGGTGGGCAAGGTCAGCGAGGAGCAGCTCCGCCGCATCCAGATCCGGGAGACCATCCTCTCCCATATCGAGCGGGAGCGGCAGTTGTTCTACAAGGGCATCAAAGTCCTGTCCCTGTTCTTCATCGACGAGGTGGCCCACTATAAACAGTATGACGCCGCCGGACAGCCTCATAACGGCATCTTCGCGGAGATGTTCGAGGAGGAGTACAACGACATCCTCTCCACTATGCAGCTGGGCATCGGGGAGGATGAATACCTCAAGTATCTGAAATCCATCAAGGCTGAGGACACCCATGCGGGCTATTTCTCTGTAGACAAGAAGGGCCACATGACCGACAGCAAGCTGGGCGATAAAAAGGAACGAACCTCCGACGACAAAGACGCCTATGACTTGATCATGAAAAACAAGGAGTTGCTGCTGGACCGAGACCCCAAGAAGTCCCCGGTACGGTTTATCTTTTCTCACTCCGCCCTGCGGGAGGGCTGGGACAACCCCAATGTGTTCCAGATCTGCACACTGAAACAGAGCAGCAGCGAGGTTCGGAAACGCCAGGAAGTGGGGCGTGGTCTCCGCCTGTGCGTCAACCAGGACGGCGAGCGCATGGACGCCAATGTGCTGGGAAACGACGTCCACAACATCAACATCCTCACCGTCATCGCCAGCGAGAGCTACGACAGCTTCGCCAAGGGCCTCCAATCCGAGATGGCGGAGGCTGTGGCGGACCGGCCCAGGGCTGTCACCCCGGAACTGTTCCAGGGCAAGGTCCTCCGGGACGTCTCTGGCAATGAGCAGGTGGTAGACGCCGCGCTGGCCCAGGCCATCTGCTATGACCTGATTATCAACGGCTATGTGGACCGCAAGGGTGCGCTGACGGACAAATACTTTGCGGACAAGGCCAACAACCAAGTAAAGATTGCAGAAGAAGCCGCTGACTGCGCCGACTCCGTCCTGGCGATTCTGGACTTCGTGTACAGTGACAGCGCCCTGAAGCCGGAGAATGCCCGGAGCAACAATGTGGAGCTCCAGGTGGACCCGGACAAACTGGCCATGCCGGAGTTCAAGGCCCTCTGGTCCCGGATCAACAGCAAGTCCGTCTATGTGGTGGACTTTGACACCCAAGAGCTAATCCAAAAAGCCATTCAATCTCTTGATAAGGATCTGCGAGTTTCCAAAATCTATTTTAGGGTAGAGAGTGGTTCCATGGAAGAAGTCAAATCCAAGGAATCGCTGCTGGAGGGGAGTTCCTTCTCTAAAAAGAAATCCGAGATGTACTCCCAGGATAAACAGGTACGAGCGAACAGTGCTGTGAAGTATGACCTGGTAGGCAAACTGGTTGAGGAAACCAGCCTGACCCGCAAAGCAATAATCGCCATTCTGACCGGGATTCAACCGGCGGTGTTCAACCAGTTCCGGGAAAACCCAGAGGAGTTCATTATAAACGCATCATCTCTTATCAACGATCAGAAGGCCACCGCCATCATTCAGCACATCACCTATCACGTCCTGGATGACCGCTATGACACAGATGTGTTTACTGAGCCGACGCTGAAAGGCAGGCTTGGTACCAATGCTATGAAGGCGGACAAGCACCTCTATGACCATATCCTCTATGACTCCACAAACGAGCGGGATTTTGCCAAAGACTTGGATGTCGACTCCCATGTGGCCGTCTATGTGAAACTACCGGATGGGTTTTACATCTCCACGCCGGTGGGCCGCTATAATCCGGATTGGGCCATCGCCTTTTATGAAGGAAAGGTGAAACACATCTATTTTGTGGCGGAGACCAAGGGTTCCATGCGATCTATGCAACTGCGGGATATTGAAAAGGCCAAGATTCACTGTGCAAGAGAGCACTTTAAGGCTATCAGCAGCGGAGATGTAGTCTATGATGTAATCGATGGATATCAGGCTCTATTGGACAAAGTGATGCGGTAAAATTGCATGATACGGAGGAAGAGCATGGTGAACGGAGAACAATACCTGATTTTAATCAATGGCCAGGATAAAACCGACTCCGTCGCCAGCTTCCGTTTTCAGAACGGTATGTGCGAGGTAATCTATGCCAATTCTCCAAAGTCCTATCGCTACCATGCCGAAAAAGTACAGCTTCTGAAGGTACAGAACCGGATTGATCCATCGCAGTTCATTATTGCCGTGAACGGAAATCCTCTTTCGCAGGTTGATGTGATTCTGGATTTTGGCCCCTTTTACCGTTTTCTACGAACAGGAAAAAAGGCCCTTACATACCCCAAAAGCCAAGTGGAACTCCTGAAAAACTGCCTGACGAATCAGAAGCAAGCGGGCGTTTTTGAATACTTCAAAGAAACAGCAGCGGCGGTCAGTCTGGTAGCCGAAGGTGGTCTCAACATCCTGAGTGCCCAGTATGAGCGGATCAAAAGTGTCAGCGACGTAACCGTGCTGTCCTGCTATTTAGATTCTTCCAAGAAACCCGCAGTGCGGGCGCTCCCTGAGGCAGTCATCTACCCCTTTGGTCTGAACCAAAGCCAGAAAACAGCGGTGGAGAACGCCCTTTCCTCCCAGGTCAGCATCATCCAGGGACCTCCCGGTACCGGAAAGACACAGACCATTCTAAATATCATCTCCAATGCGGTTCGAAATGGTCATACGGTAGCTGTTGTCTCTAACAATAACTCCGCCACCTTGAATGTAGCGGAAAAATTGGAGAAGAAGGGGCTCTCGTTTCTGACTGCTTTTCTGGGGAGTCGTGCCAATAAGGAGCATTTTCTGGAGGCACAGACCGGCCAATACCCCGATATGTCGGCTTGGGTTCTGGAGCAGGAGGAGAAGTCACAGCTGGACCAGGAGATAACTGTTCTCTCCAAAGAACTCAGCGAGATGCTCAATGCGAAGAACCGCATTGCTGCCGTTGAACAGGAACTCCTCCAACTGACGCCGGAACAACACTATTTTAGTGAGTACTACAACACCTATGCCCAGGCACCAAAGAATGAGGTGAAGGGTCTCTCCTCCCAAAAGATTTTATCCCTGTGGTTAGAGTGCGAGCAGCATGCCCGGCAGGAGAGTAAATTGGGTCTGCTCCAAAAGATATCCATTCTCTTTCGCTTCAATCGCAGTGCGCTGAAAGTGTTCCTTCAGACGCCAGAACTGGTGATTCCGTACCTTCAGCGGCAATTCTATGTGGTGCGCCGACAAGAATTGACGGAAGAGCGGGCTCAACTGGAGAAGAAGCTGGAGCAATATGCATTTGACGAAAAGATGGCAGAACTGACGGAAAAGTCTCTGCGGTTGTTCCAGGCGGAACTGAGCGAAAGATTCGATTGGCGGAAACCACGTCGACGCTTTGAGATACGGGATTTTCGCGGAAAGTCCAGGGAATTTAATCGGGAGTATCCAGTGATCTTAAGTACGACTTACTCCATTAAAGGAACACTAAACTTTGAACATATTTATGACTACCTGATCGTGGACGAGGCGTCCCAGGTAGATCTGGCCACTGGTGTACTGGCTCTTGCCTGCGCTCGCAACATCGTCATTGTGGGAGATCTCCAGCAGCTTCCCAATGTGCTGGACAGCAAAAACTTCCAGGACAGCGAGGCGGTCTGGTCGCGGTATTCTCTTCCGGAGATCTACCATTTCTCTGCCCACAGTCTGCTCTCCTCTGCCATTGCCACATGGCCGGAGGCTCCCACGGTTCTCCTGCGGGAACACTATCGCTGCCATCCCAAAATCATCAATTTCTGCAACCAGAAATTCTACGGTGGGAAGCTCATCGTCATGACAGAGGACCATGAAGAGCCGGATGTCCTGACCATGTATCGGACAGCGCCTGGCAACCACGCCCGTGGTCATTTGAACCAAAGACAGATCGACGTGATCCGGCAGGAGGTGCTTCCAAGTCTGGCGAGACAAGGGTATGCGAGTATCGGCATCATTACACCATACAGAGATCAGGTGGCGGCAATTCAAACACAGCTGGGCAAGGACCTGGAAGTGGCTACCGTCCATAAGTTCCAGGGCCGGGAAAAGGACACCATCATTCTCACCTCGGTGGATAATGTTATTACCGACTTTGTGGATGACCCCAGAATGCTGAATGTGGCGGTATCTCGGGCTGTCAAATCTCTAACTGTTATCACCTCTCAGGATCCACAAAATGATCGGACTAACTACGGTGATCTGGCCCGCTATATCGAGTACAACAACTGTGCGGTGATTGAGAGTTCGGTCTACTCCGTTTTTGACTTGCTCTATCAGGGGTACGCCGAGCAACGGCGGGCTTTTCTGAAAAAGCATGGGCGAGTTTCGGAATATGACTCGGAAAATCTTCTCTATGCTGTGATCCAGGATGTTCTCCAGAAGGAAGAGTTTTCTTTTGTGGACTGTGCAGTCCATGTGTCGTTGGTCAATCTGGTGAAAGACTACTCCATGTTGACAGAGGAGGAAACCGCATACGCCCGCAATCCCCTGACCCATGTGGACTTTCTCTTGTTCCGCAGGATGGACAAGTCTCCTCTGCTGGCAGTAGAGGTAGATGGAGTCGCGTTTCACGCTGCAGGAAGCACCCAGGCAGACAGAGATGAAAAGAAAAACCGTATTTTTGAACTATGCGGTATTCCGCTACTGCGGCTCCGGACAGATGAAAGCGGAGAGAAAGAACGGCTTGAACGGGAGCTGAGAGCAACGATCTCCATAGGGCAATGAGTCTATCGAAGCTCCCCCGATATCACGCAGAGAAGAGGAAATACCAAATGAACGTCATCTGTTTTGGCGACTCCAACACCTACGGCTACGATCCCCGCTCCTATCTGGGCGGCCGCTATGATCCGGACAGCCGGTGGGTGGACATCCTGGCTATGGAGACCGGGTGGTCAATCTCCAACATGGGTCAGAACGGCCGGGAGATCCCTTCTGCTGCTCTTGCTTTCCCTGCTGACACCGATCTGCTGATCGTCATGCTGGGGACCAACGACCTGCTCCAAGGCAGAAGCCCGGAACAGGCCGCCGTGAGTCTGAAGCGGTTTCTCTCCGGCATATCCCTGAATCGAAGCAAGATTTTGCTGATCGCCCCGCCGCCGGTGAAGCGGGGCGCGTGGGTGCCGGATCAGCAGCTCATTGACGATTCTCACACCTTTGCCCGGCTCTGTCAGAACCTGACAGAACAGTTGGGCATCCGCTTTGCCGACGCTGGGAAGTGGGACATTTCTTTGGCCTATGACGGCGTCCACTTTACGGAGCAGGGGCACAGAGCCTTTGCCGCCGGACTTCTGGAGGTGGTCAAATGAAACAGATCCTGCCTATACTCTTATCTTTTCTGCTGTTGACTGGGTGCAGTGGAAACTCTACGGATGGCTACCAGCAGATCACCCAGGAGGAGGCCAAAGAGATGATGGACACCCAGGAAGTCATCATCCTGGATGTGCGGGAGCAGGACGAGTACGACAGCGGCCACATCCCCGGCGCAGTGTTGTTGCCAGTGGGAAGCATCGACGAAGACACCGCCACCGAGGTGATCCCCGAAAAGGATTCCACCGTTCTGGTCTACTGCCGCAGTGGGAACCGCAGCAAGACGGCATCCTCTGCTCTGGCAGAACTGGGCTACACCAACATCTACGAATTCGGCGGCATCAGCACCTGGCCCTATGAGACGGAGTCATAGACTCGGAAATAGAGAGTCTAAGCACATATGACCCCATCAAAAACTGCATCGCCGAGTCAAAGAATACAAGGGACTGGCCTCCGGCCAGTCCCTTTCTCCGTTTTGAAACAGGCCGCTATCAGAGCGGCACCTTTGCGTTCTTCAGCCAATCCTGGAACTCGTCCAGAGTGATGACTTCCCGGTCGCATTTCTTTTTCATCTCTCTGGCCTGTTCGCTCCAGGCGTAGAACTGCTCGTCGGTGATCCGGCCGGCCTTGATCCAGGCGAACCGCTTCTTGTATTCCTTGCGGTAGGCCTTGAACACCGGGTCGTCGGACTGCTTCTTGGTCCACTGCTGGAAGGCTCCGGCCTCCCGGCAGGTCTGCTGGCCGGAGGCCACCGGGCGCTCGCAGTACTCCGCGCTGACCCGGCCGGTCTGTGGGAACCAGCGGCCGCAGTTCTTGCACCGCCGGACGGTGATCCCACGCTCCACACAGCTGCGCAGGGAGTAGTCGATCATGTCCGAAATGTGGAGGGGATACAGGACTGGCGAGCACCGCCCCGGCTCCACCGGTTCAAAGCTGAGGGGGATGGGCCGGAAGGAGAACAGAGACGGGTCCTTGGGCGCATCGTAGAGATAGTGGGCCGATGCCTGCTGCTGGGGATCGCGCCCCGCCTTGTCCACATCCAAAACGAGATCAAAGAAACGCTGTACCTGCTGCTGATACAGTGGGAGCTGCTTCGGAAGGCTCTGCAGCTCCTCCAGCATCTGCTGATCCTCCCTGCTTCCCCGGTCCTGGGTGATCCCCATTCGTCCAAACCGCTCAAACCAGCGCACATACAGAAGATGCAGGTAGATATGCCGGCTCCCAAGGTCACCCAGGTCCATCAAGGTACGGACCCCAGCATCTCTATCATCCCTGTCGATCAGAAGGGACCAATTCTCATAAGCCCGCCGCAGCAGGGGCTCCAGCTCCTTACAGTCCGCCTCCAGAAAAGACAGCAGGCTCTCCAGGAACGGGAATTCCTCGTAGGTCGAGGGAACGCCCTGAACCCCGTGGCTATCAAATTGGAAAACCTCTTTTTTCTCAGAGAAGTACATCTTGGCATACCACATGTCGGCGTCCTCCGAAATAGACAATCGTAAATTATTTTTAAGATAGTCTTGACAGCGGCTGGAAATCATGTTACGATACAGTTGAAAAGGAGCTGTCAAAATAATCTTACAATAGTCTAACACCCGCAAATCCGATTGTCAACGGGGAATTGGTCCCAAACATTCGGAACGGCACCTTGAAAACCGAATACCCATCATCAGAGACGATACTCCCCAGAGAAGTAATGCCAGGACGCCGTCATAGAAGGAGCGGTCGAGCATACCAAGGGGAAGAAAACGCTGTGTTGGTCAAACAAGGCCGCAGGGCAGGAACGGGTATGGTGCATGGCCAGACAGATCTAAAAAGACAGCTCCTGTAAAAAAGACCGCCGAACTGCTGCAACAGTTCAGCGGCCTGCCGCGTTTCGGAAAACACAGCCTGATCTGTGTCCCAGTTTAACAGAGAGACCTCCGAAACGCAAGAATTTTTTCTCTGAATTTGAAATACCGGAGGTACTAAACATTGAAACTGTCTGTCTACAAATCCTACGACGACCTGCCCCTGTTCCTCAACGCCAGGATGGTGGCGCAGGTGCTGGGCGTGTCCATCTCCACCGCCTACGAGCTGCTCAATGACCCCGGCTTCCCCACGCTGCGGGTGGGGAGCCGTATGGTAGTTCCGAAAGAGAAGTTCATTCAGTGGGCGGAGGGACAGTCGGGAGGTGCCAAATGAGAAAACAGCACTGGCCCAAGCGGGATCCCATCAAGAACTACTTCCCCCTCCCCAACGAGATCTTCTCCCTGGGACTGTCCGCCGGGGCAATTGCAGTCTACGGATTTCTCCTCCACCGGGAGGACCGAAAGACCTACCAGTGTGTGGCCAGCTACCGGACCATCGGAGAAGCGGTGGGGATGAGCGTCAACACGGTGCGCAAGTATGTGACCGAGCTGGAGGGCCGGGGTCTGATCCGGACGGAGCGCACCACCGTCACCACCCGGGACGGCCGCACCCTCAACGGCTGTCTGCGTTACTACATCCTGCCCATCCAGATGTCCATCGAACAGTTCTATGCGCGGCAGCTCCACGCAGCTGACCTGGCGCTGGAACGACAGAGAGCGGAGCGGCGCATGGCGGCGCTGGAGAGAACGGAGTGTGCATCCGGATGCTGATGCAGATGATCGACTACCTGATTGAGCAGGACCCGTCTCTGTCAGCACGGCGCACCATAGACATGCGGCGGTACATTGTCAATCGGTGGAGCCGTACGCACGAAGATCCTATCGACGAAGATGCGGTAGCTCTGTTCCTCTGCGATGAGAACCGCGGAACCCTGACAGATAAACAAAGAATCTTTGCGAGGGAGTGCCGTGAGGAGATAACGGCCTGCTATCGAAATGCGGTGTTCCAGATGTTTCAGTGCGGCGAGATGATGCGCCGGCATCTGGTGTCCGGGCCGGAGGAATACTGCCGGATCTTTCTGCCGCAGTACGTCGCAAGCAGCTCTCCCCGTGTAACGGCCTGTGAGGGGTTGTGTGCCTCGATTTAGGGAGGGGCAGAGACCCTGCCCCTCCTGGCAGTTTCGGGGCGGATTTGGCCCGTTGTTCCACCGCTGTGGAGGAGGCCTATCCGGGGAATTTGCCGCCCCATAACTGATTTACGGAGGACGAAAGGAAAAGCAGGAGAAAGCCCTGGCGCTTTTATGGCGCCTGGGCGGTCACTTCCGCCCGCAGTGCGGGCGGTTTCAGGGGTTGGAGTTGGCGCTGTTCCGACCAACCCGATTTGAGATCGGCGCTGTTTTTTCTCAAAAGCCGCCTGAATCCCCGCTGTGACAGGCTTTCGGGCGGCGCTGATGCAATAAGGAGAGGATTTTGAATTTGAAAAAGGAAAATAAGAAACATTCCGTCTGGCTCAGTGAATCCGCCTGGACCGAGGTGGAATCGCGCTACCGGCGAGATAACTGCTCCACCAGAAACGAATTTATTGAGAAGGCCATCCGATTCTACTCCGGTTACCTGGACGCGGAGTCTGCCGATGCTTACCTGCCCCGGGTCCTCGCCGATGTGCTGGAGGGCAAGCTGGGGGCCCTGGGAAACCGGATGGGACACCTGCTGTTCAAACTGTCGGTGGATCAAAACCTCATGGGGAATATCCTGGCTGCCGACATAGAGATCGACCCGGATGAGCTGCGAAAGGCCCGGGTGCGGTGCGTCAAAGAGGTTAAGGAGACCAACGGTGAGATCAGCTTCGAAGACACGGTCCGTTACCAAAAGGAGGCTGAGTGATGCCGGGGTTGATCCAGAAGTCGGGCTACATCAGGCCCGGAAATGGCGGCGGTCACTACGCCGAATACATCGCCACCCGGGAGGGTGTGGAGCTCATCGAGGCTCCGCACCCCGCCCACGACGGCGGCGGCTACCTGGAATATATGGCCCAGCGTCCCCGCTCCCACGGCCTGTTCTCTGCCGACGGTCCCGCCGATCTGGAGAAAACCATGGATGAGATCAACGGACATACCGGACCGGTGTGGACCTTCGTCTACTCCCTGAAGCGGGAGGACGCCCACCGGCTGGGCTATGAGAACAGCGAAAGCTGGCGCAGGTTATTGCTGGCTCATCAAGCAGAATTGGCGACAGCGATGAAAATTCCGCCAAGCAATTTTCGTTGGTGTGCCGCCTTCCACGACGAAAAGCACCACCCTCACATGCACATGATGGTCTGGTCGGCGGACCCCAAGCAGGGATTTCTAACGGAAAAGGGTATTGAGAACATGCGCTCCCAACTGTCCAATGAGATCTTCCGGGACGAGCTGCTGTCTCTCTACCAGAAAAAAGATCTGTCCTACAGCCAAGTGCGGGACGCGGCAACGGAGGCCATGGGGCGGCTCATCCGGGAGATGGAGACGGGCCTGTGCCACAATCCGGTCATCGCAGAGCAGATGGAGACGCTGGCCGAAATGCTGGAGGACCACAGGGGCAAAAAGGTATATGGCTACCTGAAAAAGCCGGTGAAGGTGCAGGTGGACGCCATCGTGGACGAACTGGCCAAGGTCCCGGAGGTGGCAGAGTGCTATGAGCAGTGGAACCAGCTTCGGGACGAGCTGGAACGTTACTACAAGGACGCCCCCAGAGAGCACCTGCCCCTCTCCCAGCAGAAGGAGTTCAAAGCCATCAAGAACATGGTCATCCGGGAGGCGGAACGGCTCCGGTTGGGCACGGTTACCTTCGAGGATGCCCGTATGAGAGACGAGGTGGATGAGGACCAGGGTGCGGTGTACTTTGCCTGGGACTCCGACTGGCAGATGACCGAGGCCTACCAGAGTGCCAAGGAAGTGCTGGAGGAGTACGAAAATCCGGAGAGTGAAAAGGCGGAACAGGTGCGGGTGCTGGAGCAGCTCTGGCAGAGAGGCTTCTCCCTGGCCGCCTACCAACTGGGCAAGTGCTGGCGGGACGGACAGGGTGTTCTCCCTGACGACGAGCAGGCAGAACTGTGGTTCCGGCAGGCGGCAGACACGGGATATGACTTCGCCCAATACGCGCTGGGGAAGCTTCTGCAAAGCCAAAAGAGAATGGATGAGGCGGTATCCTGGTATGAAAAAGCGGCAGCACAGGGGAACTCCTGCGCCGCCTACCGCCTGGGAAAGTTGTATCTCCAGGGTGAGCATGTCCCGAAGGATGTGCCGAAGGCGGTGGCCTATCTCACCGACTCCGCCGAACACGGAAACCAGTACGCCCAGTACGCTCTTGGAAAGCTGTACCTCACCGGACAGAATGTCAAACAGGACCGGGAGCGGGCCTGGGCGTATTTCTATGAATCGGCGGAACAGGGAAATGAGTACGCCGACTTCTTTCTGGAGCACTTCGATCAGACGTGCAGGCCCAATGTGTTCCTGGCGGCCACCCGACTGCTCCACCATCTGAGTCAGATCTTTCGTGACAACTCGGTGCCGCCCGCCGCCCCGGTGGGACAGCGGGTGGACCGAAAGCTGCGGCGGAAAATCCAGAAAAAGAAGATCGCCATGGGTCACAAGCCGGATGACCATGAGGAAGCTCCCCGGCAGGATATGGGCGGCATGACCATGGGGTGGTAGCAATCGCCAACGAAACCGCAGTAAAAAATGCCGTTGAATTTTACAGCAGATCGAGGTATACTAAGGGCAAGAAAGGGGCTGAATACCATGCCGAACATCAAACCCATCTCCGATCTGCGTAATTACACGGAGGTCCTGCGTGACGTGGCAGTAGGCGCACCGGTTTTTCTGACGAAGAATGGCCGGGGCCGCTACGCCATCGTGGACATGCAGGACTATGAGCGGACACAGGCCACCCTCCGACTGATGAACGAGCTGGCCAAGGGCCGCAAGTCCGGGGAGGAAAAGGGCTGGTTGACGCTGGAGGCCGTAGAAAAACATCTCGGAATCGCAGATGAATAACCTGCATTTATCCGACGAGGCGCAGGCTGATTTGGCCGGGATCAAGTCCTATATCGCAAAGAATTTGGAAAATCCCAGCGCGGCGATCTCCACGGTACGGAACATCACAAAGGACCTCCGCAGATTGCGGGAGCACAGTCTGATTGGCGCGTCCCTGTCCTCGATTGCCGATGTCGAGAGTGACTATCGTTTCCTGGTGACCGGCAGTTACCTCACTTTTTACCGAGTTCTTGACAACGATGTCTATGTGGATCGTGTGCTCTACGGCCGCCGGGATTATCTTCGCATCCTCTTTGGAGATGTGCAGGACGACGAAACAAACGAATAGAGACAATCTTCTCCATAGGGAGAAACGATTTGTCTCCGGAACCGTCTGCAGAGATGCAGGCGGTTTTTTCTATGGCAGGCATATCAAAATCTGGACCGCAATACAAAGATAAAATCCTGCCCGCAGATGATAACTTTCTGAAAATAGTTGCGGTTGGGGGTGGCTATTTGGAGGAAGTTCGGGTATTGTGTGTTGCTGACAAAGGAGGCGGCACACATGAGAGACACACTGGAAAATCTATACTTCGGAAACATCACCCCCAACGATCAAATCGTCAAATCGGGGACTGCCCTGAAAAAAGCTATGGAACAGTCGGCGGAGTGCGAGGAGAAACTCACCGCTCTGCTGGAGGACAAGGAAAAAACATTGCTGCTCCGGCTCATCAACGCGGAGAATGAGATCGGCAGCACCATGGCCCTGGAGAACTTCATCCTGGGGTTCCGCCTGGGAGTCCGCATGATCCTGGAGGCCCTGGATGAGGACGACGGCAGTCTGCTCGACCCAAGCAAGGAGGGATAGCCTATGGCAAAACGCAGGCCGTCCGGCGACGGCATGGTCCGAAAGCGGGAGGACGGCCGTTGGGAGGGCCGCATCGTGGTGGGCCACAAGCAAAACGGCGAGCCCATCTTCCGGTATGTCCTGGCAAAGACCCAGAAGGAACTGCTGGACAAGCTCCACCGGGACCTGGAGGCCTTTCAGGACGTGGAGCTCACCGAGGACAGCCGCATGACCCTGGGGGAGTGGCTGGACCGGTGGATGGAGGACTACGGTGCCGCCACCCTGCGGCCCAACACCCTGCGGAGTTATGAGCAGTTCATCCGGTGCTACATCAAGCCCTATCTGGGAAACAAGATCGTCTCCCGGGTGACCCGCATGGACATCCAGAAGCTGTACCGAAAGCTGAAACATGAGGGCCGGGTCCGTGAGCACCCGGAACACGGTCATGAGCTGTCGGACACCATGGTGCTCCGCATCCACGCCATGCTCCACCGGTGCCTGAAGGACGCAGAGGCGGCCCATGTGATCGCCCGGAACCCCACCGACGGGGCCGTGGTGCCCAAGGCCAGCTATAAGCCCAAGCAGATCCTCACAAAGGAGCAGATGGAGACATTTCTGGCGGCGGTGGACCACAGCGAGATCTGGCGGGACTTCTTCTACACGGAGCTGACCACCGGCCTGCGCCGGGGCGAGATCTGCGGCCTCATGTGGCAGGACTTCGACGAGAAGGCTGGGACGCTGAAGGTCCTTCGGTCGGTGAATGTCCCCAAGGCCGGGGAGCTGGAGATCGGTGAGACGAAGACCAGCCAAGGCCGGCGAACCATCCGCCTGCCGCCCAGCACCGTCCAGCGGCTGCGGGAGCGGAAACAGCACGCCGTCAGCCAGTGGATCTTCCCGGAACCCCTGGCTCCGGAGAAACCGGTGCGCCCCAGCGCCGCCTACTACTGGATGAAGCGGATCTTGAGAGAGGCCGGCCTGCCTGAGATCCGATTCCACGATTTAAGGCATACCTTTGCCACCCACGCCCTCACCAGCGGCGTGGATGCCAAGACCCTGTCCGGCATCCTGGGCCACACCAACGCCAGCTTCACTCTGGACACCTACACCCATGTGACGCCGGACATGCAGCAGGAGGCCAGCCACATCGTGGGCGGCTTCCTGGAAAATCTCCTGGGGAAAGACCTGAAACCGTGGCAGAAAAACAGGACGGAAGGAGGTGCCCGCCATGGCTAAGCGCCGGAAAAAGGGGGAGGGCTCCGTCCGCCAGCGCAAGGACGGCCGCTGGGAGGGCCGGGTGGTCATCGGCTACGACGAGAAGGGCCTGCCCATGACAAAGAACGTCCTGGCCAAGACAAAACAGGAGTGCCAGGAAAAGCTGAAACAGCTCCGGGAAACGGTGACCGGCTCCAAGACGGAGAAGGTCCGGCCGGAGATGCCCTTCGGGGAGTGGCTGGACTTCTGGTATCAGAACTATGTGAAGCCCCAGATCCGCCCCACCACCCAGGCCAACTACGAGGCGAAGATCTATCAGCACATCCTCCCGGAGCTGGGGAAGATCCCCCTGAACCAGCTGACCCAGAAGGACCTCCAGCGGTTCTATGCCCGGATGAAAACGGGCGGGCGGCTCATCCGCACAGAGCGGTTCGGCAAGGGGCTGTCCGACTCCATGGTGCGCGGCCTCCACGCCGCCTGCCGGTCCGCTCTGGAGAAGGCGGTGCAGGAGGAACTGATCCGCACCAACCCGGCGGTAGGCTGCAAGCTGCCCCCCAAGCGGGGCAGGGAGATGCAGGTTCTGGGCCGGGAGGAACTCCAGCAGTTCCTCATCCAGGCCCAGGCAGAGGGCTACTACGAACTGTTTCTCCTGGATCTGTGCACCGGCCTGCGGAGGGGCGAACTGCTGGCCCTCCAATGGGACGACCTGGACTTCAAAACCGGGGCCTTGACCGTAAATAAGCAGGTCTACGAGGTGAGGGGACAGCTCCAGGTGAGCGTCCCGAAGACCCGCGCCTCCATCCGCAGGCTGGTCCTGCCGCCCAGCGTGGTGGAGGTGCTGTGGGCGTATCGGGAGACGGTGGACTCCCGGTGGATGTTCCCCTCGCCGGTCAAAGAGGACACGCCCATGACGCCGGGCGCGGTGCGCCGGCGGCTCCAGATCATTCTGGAGCGGGCCGGGTGTAAGAGAATTAGATTTCATGATTTACGCCATACCTTCGCCACCTTGTCCCTGGAGAGCGGCATGGATGTGAAGACCCTCTCCGCCATGCTGGGTCATGTGTCTGCGGCCACTACCCTGGACATCTACACCCACGTCACCGGGGATATGCAGACCGAGGCGGCGGCCAAGATCGACCGGGGGCTGGGCAACGAGGTGTTGGAGAGCCCTGAGCAGGCAGCGCAGGACCCAACCGCGAACTTCCAGCCAGTGCTGGGACGAAAGCGAAAGCCCGGCACCGGGTGTATCACCCAGATCAATGACCACCTGTTTGAGGGCCGTTACTCCCCCACCTGGCCGGACGGCACCAAACACTCCAAATGCGTCTACGCCCACACCCGGGAGGAATGCGAGGCAAAGCTGAAGGTGCTGATCCAGCAGATGAACACAGAGCGGCAGGCCCTGCGGGACAAAATGCGGGGCATTACTCCACCGGACAAGCTCACCAAGACCCAGAAGAAGATCTGGACGTACATGAAGTTCCACCCCGACGTGACCAGTTATCGGGCCATCGCCAAAGGCGCCGGGGTGACGAGGCACACGGCGGCGAAGTGGTATGCGATGATGCAGGGAATGCTGGGGCGGGCGGCGTAAAATGTGGAAGAGGCTGGTATCACACTTTGATACCAGCCTCTTCCTGTGATCCAGATGATCCGCTGCTCAGACCAATGTATCGTCCAGCAGGAAGTCCAAGATCCCAATATTCAGAACGCCGTTGTCATCGTACCACCGTTTCCGGATGTCGTGCCGGACGATGATCTTCGGAAAAGAGTCCCCCGTCAGGGAGAGCGGTTTGTTTTCCGTGACAGACTTTTCCTCCGTCCCAAGAGCGTAGGCGGATTGGATATAAGTCTTTTTTCCGCCGGAAGCAGCAATGAAGTCGATCTCCCGTGCTACCGGGGTCAGTTTTCCTTTGGCATTTCGCTCATTGCTGTACACGATCCCAATGTCCACCGCGCACTCCCGCACCATCAGCTCATTGAAAATGATGTTCTCCATGATGTGGGTCATCTCCTGCTGGCGGAAGCCGATGCGGGCATTCCGCAGGCCGATGTCCTCACAGTAATATTTGTTGGGGTAATCGAAATAGTTCTTCCCCTTGACATCCCAGCGATTGCACTCAGTAAAAAGGAACGCGTCCGCCAAGTGATCCATATACGCTTTCACAGTGTTGGGGGAAACCGTATTCTCGCCGCTCCGCTTCTGCTTGGAGTTGATGGTGTCCGCCACCCTGGTGGGGTTGGTCAGCGACCCCACTGAGGAGCAGAGCAGGTCCAGAATATCCGAAAGCACATCCTCCCGTTTGACCTTCTTGCGCTCCACAATGTCCTTCAAATAAACTTCGGAGAAGAGAGAACTCAGGTACTGCATTTTCGCCGCGTCAGTGGGGCGGGACAAGATCAGCGGCATCCCGCCGTAGAAGGCGTAATTTTCAAATGCGTCCTCCTTGTCCCCGCCCACGGCGGAGTAGTACTCTGCAAAGCTGAGCGGATGCACCCGGATCTCATCGCTGCGCCCCCGGAACTCGGTGAGGATATCTGAGGAGAGCATCCGGGAGTTGCTTCTGGTCACATAGATGTCCAGGTTGGACAGGGACTTCAAATCGTTGAGCGCATCGTAGAAGGTGATCTTCTTCCCGTCCGGGTTATAGGGATTCGGCACTTCGTCCGACATCTGGATCTCGTCTACGAAAAGATAGAATTGCTCCCTCTGATTTTCAACGATCTCCCGGACACGATTTGCAAGCTCCAGCGGGTTCCGGTACCGGATATCACGGGTCAGATCCAACTCAAAGGAGAGAATATGATCTGCCGGAACGCCCTCCCCCAACAGATAAGTGCGGAACAGATTGCGGAGGAGATAGGACTTCCCGCAGCGGCGGATGCCAGTGATGACCTTCACTTGTCCATCCCACATGAAGGATATGAGCTTGTTCAGATAGCGGTCCCGTTTGATCTCCATAGCGCCACACCTCACTGAAAACTTTACAGATTTATCATACTACTTTTCAATGAAAATTATACAACTGCTTGCGCGCTGTGGCAAGTGATTTGTGCGGAGGTTTGCAATTTGGGACGTACATGAAGTTCCACCCCGACGTGACCAGCTTCCGGGCCATCGCCCGAGGCGCCGGGGTGACAAGGCACACAGCGGCCAAGTGGTATGAGATGATGCGGGGGATACTGGGGGTGGGGAATCTGAAATAGAGGAGGATCGTATCATAACTCGATACGATCCTCTTTCATTTGTCATTATATCAATGTTTTCAATCTCATGACGGGCGATAATCTTTGAGAAGGAGGCCCCGGTTAGGGATGAAAGTATTCTGGGTAACGGTCGTCTCCTCGGTTTTCAGGACGCAGAATGGCAGAACCCAACGGTCACATGCCGTCCCGAAGTACGTCCTGATCCCGCAGGACCTTTTCGATGACGGTCCCCCGGACCGCCTTCAGCAGGGGCTTTTTCAGCAGCTCCAGAGGACCGGGCAACGAGACCTCCAGCGGGGACCTGCCGTCCATCAAGCAGACGGTGCTGTGCAGCAGCTCCCGGATGTCGTACACGCTGCCCCACACCTCGGGCACCCCCCGGTCCACCCCCAGCAGGCCGTAGACGGCCTCCATGGCGGTGCGCACGGAGTACTCGGTGGTGAACACGGTGTCCCGGGGGGTGTCGGCGAACTGGCCCAGGAAGGCGAAGTTCACGCAGCCGTCGGGGATCACATCGGGCCGGTCTCCCCTGGTCCGGGGCATGAAAAAGGCGGTGATGTAGGGCATCATGGTGGGCACGCACACGGCGCTGTGGGCAGCCAGGTCCGGGATCTGCTCCACCGGCACGCCGATGTGGTAGAGCCACTCCTGGGTGATCTCCTTTCCGGTACACTCCTTCATGGGCTTTTTCACATAGTCGCCGGGTACGTCGGTAAAGAGGCCGTACACCCAGACGCACACCTTCTCCGGCTCCTGCTCCTTGAACTGCCCCTGGCGGTTGATGGTCCAGCTCAGCAGCCACTTGGAGTCCTGACAGCTGACGATACCGCCGGTGACCACCTTCCCGGTGCGGGGGTCCCGCTTGCAGATGTTGGTGATATAGGGGAGGATCTTGTCGTCCAAAGTGGTGATGGTGGCCGACTCCCAGTTGGTCTTGGAGATGTCGGAGCAGAACTTCTCCGGCCGTCCAAAGGCGGAATCCTGCTTGGCGATGTTCTTCCACAAGCTCCAGCAGCCGCTGGTGCGCACCTCCGCGTCCCCGTTGGGGGCGTGGTCCTGGTCGCCGTAGATGGTCCCCTCGGTGCAGGAGCCGTTGGTGACAAACACCAGGTCGTTCTCCGTGAGGACAATGCCCTGCTCCGCGCCGTTGACCCGGCACTCGATGGCGGTGGCCGTCTTTCTGCCGTCCCGGATGTCGAAGATCACGTTGGTGACCTCGGTGCCGAAACGGAAGTCCACCCCGGCCTCCTCCAGGTACTTTTGCATGGGCAGGATCAGGGACTCGTACTGGTTGTACCGGGTAAATTTCAAGGCGCTGAAGTCGGGGAGTCCCGCGATGTGGTGAATGAAGCGCTGGAAGTAGAGCTTCATCTCCAGGGCGCTGTGCCAGTTCTCAAAGGCGAACATGGTCCGCCAGTACAGCCAGAAGGTGGAGGAGAACACCTCGTCGTCAAAGACGTCCTCGATGGTCTTGTCGTACAGGTCCTCGTCCGGGGTCATGAAGAGCTTCATGATCTCCATGCAGCCCTTCTGGCTCAGGTTGAACTTCCCGTCGGTGCGGGCGTCCCGGCCCCGGTCCACCGTTGCCCGGCACAGGGAGTAGTTGGGGTCGTGCTTGTTGAGCCAGTAGAACTCATCCAACACCGAGGCCCCCGGCTTCTCCAAAGAGGGGATGGAACGGAACAGGTCCCACAGACACTCGAAGTGGTCCTCCATCTCCCGGCCGCCCCGCATCACATAGCCCCGGCTGGGGTCGAAGATGCCGTCGCAGGCCCCGCCGGCCACGTCCATGGCCTCCAGGATGTGGATGTGGTCCCCGGGCATCTGCCCGTCCCGCACCAGGAAACAGGCCGCCGCCAGGGCCGCCAGGCCGCTGCCCACGATGTAGGCGTTTTTGTTCTCCACCCCCTCCGGTTTCTCCGGCCGGGCAAAGGCCTCATAGTTGCCGTTGGTGTAATAGATGCCCTTGCGGTTTTTCTCGTGCTTCCCCAGCTCCGTATTCCGATAAGATGCCGGGGCGCAGGTTTCAGTCCCGGCATCCTCTGCCGTCTTTCTGCCGCCGGACGCCTTCTTTGCCAGGGCCACCGCAGCGCCCGCTCCGGCCACAGCCGCCGCTGCGGTCAGCGCTCCCAATTTCTTATCCATATCAGATACCGCCTTTCCGATCCTGCCGCTTCCGCGGGCTGGATTCATTTGATGGCTTGATTTTACTCCCCGCGAAACATTTCTTCCATTTACAATCCGGGCCCGATGATCAAAAACTGATCATCGGGCCCGGATTGTAAAGCGGTTCTTATTCTGTTTCCGTGAAATTTCGGATAGCGTTGGCGATACTGCCGTGCATGGCGGCGCTGATCTTTTCCGTCAGCACCCGGGGATCGGCGGTCATCCCCTGGCGGATCCAGTCCAGCATGACCCCCACAAAGCTGTACTTGTAAAATTCGGCGATAAAGGACTTGTCCTCCTCAGAGACGGCCGTCCCCCGGCTCTGTTCCTCCACCACGCCCCGGATCAGGCCGTAGGTCAGCTGATAGAGGAACCGCTCCATCTGCTCCCGGCTGATACAGCGGTAGGCGTTGAGGATGAAGGGCCTGTTTTCCTGCACCGCCTCAAAGATCTGCAAAAGCCCCTCCTGCCAGGTCTCGTAGGTCTTCTTCCCCTGGAGGGCCTTGGACGCGTCCTCGATGCAGGCCCACTCCACCAGGTCGTAGATGTCCTTGAAGTGGTAGTAGAAGGCCATGCGGCTGATGCCGCAGTCCTCGGTGATGTCCCGGATGGTAATCTTGTCCAGGGGCTTTTTCAGCAGCATATGCTTCAGGGATTCCTCCAGAGCCTGCTTTGTGGTGTTTGGCATATTACTGCGCCTCCTTGTATTATAGAGTAGTAGTTATTAAAGCCCCTCTCCAAGGGCTGTGCTACACTGTAAGGGATGCTGTGGATTGGTGTCCGCCTCCTACCACAAGATGGTTCACGAAAGGTTCCAACCACAGCCCCTTACACTTTTGTTAATCAGTTAAATACCGCCAGACGGTTGATATGGAACAAGGATACAAAAGTAAGGCGCACTGTGGATGCAGCATCACAATTCTAACCGCCGGAGGTTTTTTACTATGGTTGTTTCTGTTGGCGTTGATGTCTCAAAGGATAAACATGATTGCTTCATTCTCAGCTCCGAGGGTGAAGTCTTGGCGGATGTGTTTACCATCCCCAACAACCTGGACGGGTTCCGCTTTCTGCTGCAACGAATCCGGGATTGCACCCATGCACAGGACAAAATAAAAGTAGGGCTTGAGGCGACCGGACATTACAGCTACAATCTGCTTGGGTTTCTTCTTGACAACGGTCTACCCACCTATGTCTTGAATCCCTTGCGTACAAACATTTACCGAAAGAGTCTCAGTCTGCGAAAGACTAAAACCGACCGGGTGGATGCACGAACGATTGCGTCTATGCTGTTATCCGATGCGGGCCTCAAGCCCTACACAAATACAGCATACCACAACGAGGAGCTAAAGTCACTGACCAGATACCGTTTTGACAAGGTAAAAGAGCGTGCCAAGCTGAAAAGTTCTATCGCCCGGTTGGTCTGCGTTCTGTTTCCGGAATTGGAAAAACTCGTCCCTTCTCTGCATATTGCTTCTGTCTACGCCTTGCTGGAAGAGTTCCCTGGGGCCAAACAGATTGCCGCAGCTCATTTGACGAGGCTGAAAACACTGCTCGAAACCGCCTCTAAAGGCCATTACAAACGGGACATGGCTCTTGAAATCCGGGATGCCGCCAGAAATTCTATTGGCTCCTGGATGCCTGCCAAGTCTCTTGAATTGCAGCACACCATCCGGCTCATCCGAGAACTGGACGACGAAATCGCTGAAATTGAAAAGCAAATTCAAGCCATTATGGACGAACTTAATTCTCCCATTACCACTATCCCAGGGATTGGGTTCCGAATGGCTGCCATGATTTTTGCTGAGGTTGGTGACTTCACTCGTTTTGATTCCCCGGACAAGCTGTTGGCCTACGCCGGGATGTCCCCCTCAACTTACCAGTCTGGACAACTCAAGAATTGCTACCCACACATGGAAAAGCGTGGCTCTCGATACCTACGCTACGCTCTTTACAATGCGACCAAGTATGTCTGCCACTGGGATCCGACCTTTGCTGCCTATCTTGCTAAGAAGCGTGCGGAGGGCAAACACTACAATGTTGCGCTTTCTCATGCTGCAAAAAAGTTGGTTCGTCTAATATTCGCTATGGAGAAATCCAGGCAGCCATATTGCTTGGTGGCTTGAGTGCAACTACTTGAATAGCCAACAGGGGGCTGACAACACCTCAGCTTTGCTATACCCTTTTTGAACCATCTCCCTTTCACCACAGCTATTCATTTTGTGGTTGACTTTTAATAGTTAATCTTTCGTGCTGCTGGATCACTGCCGCAATGGTCTCCGCCGCAATATGAGAGCCCAGCTCACTGGGGTGGACGCCGTCAGTGGCGTAGAGATTCTGGGTGTCGGACAACTCATAAAACCGCCGGCCCACATCGGCGATCAGGGCGTTATTTTCCTGTGCCGCCCTGTGGTAAGCCTCGGACAGCTTCTGGGCCATCTCGTCGTAATCCCAGCCCTTGCCCGTCAGCTTGGCCCCGCCCCTCTGATAGGCCCACGTAGCAAACAAAATGGGAGCCGCTCCGTTTGCCCGGATCTGCCGGCAGAGCCCCTCCACACTGGAAAAGAAACTCTTGGGGGCGGTGATGGGGCCGTGGCTCATCTCCTGGAGCACCACATAGTCCCACTGCCCGTTTCGGAGCGCCGCCTGGGTCTGACTGCCCAGCCTGGTGCTGGGGTTCAGCTGTTCCGACAGCCGCGCCCCGCCCCGGGTGTGGTGGACCACCTTCGCCCCGGTCAGGTTGGCCAGCATCTGGGGCATATTATTGGTGGAGATAAAGCTGTTGCCCAGCATGAGGATTCGCATGGCACTGCTCCTTACTCGTTTTTTTCACTGTTTTCCACTGCCATTATACACGGCTCCGCTGAGAGGAACAAGGCTGGGAGGCGCAGACTGGCCCATCAGATTTTGCGACGCAAGAAACAAAGATAAGACTACGGCCGCGTGAACTGATCGTGAATAGGTGGTCATGACCCCATATTTCAAAAAGTGTGCAGTTTTCCTTTGCCTCTTTTTTGAATAAATAATGGTGATTGATGGCCCAAAAATTCCTTTACGGAGAAAATGCAAAACAAATCAGCAGAAGTGCTTTGCCCACATTTGAGACTCTATTTATATAAAACGCCAGATAAATTATTGCCTGAAAAGTTATAAAAACCGCCTCAAAACCGATGTTTTGAGGCGGTTTTTGGTCCGAGTGGGGAGACTCGAACTCCCGGCATCTTGCTCCCAAAGCAAGCGCGCTACCAACTGCGCTACACCCGGTTATGAAATTTTCCAACTGTGGTCAAATATGGGGTCAGCGCCGGTTTTTGACCAGTTCCCGGCGAGGGGTAAAACTCCGTCGGCCTTAGCGTCCCAGAGCTTTCCGGGATTTTGGAGAAGTGTGGCTCGAACTCCGGCCTCACGCTCCCAAGCAGGCGCGCTACCAACTGCGCTGCACCCGGACATGAAATTTTTTAATTGTAGTCAAACATGTGGTCAGGGTCATATTTCGACCAATGGTTTTGTGGAAATGGTTCCAGCTTCTAGTAGTGTCCCAGTAGGTTGTGGGGTTACGATTTTCCCACATGGATAGGCGAGGGGCAATTCCAAAGCAGGTGTGCTATTAACTGTACTGCATCCAGACATGAAGCCGTAAGCAGTCTAGATGTATATATAAAGGCCCGAGTCTATGGGGTTAGCGGTATAACAAATATTATAATATATCAGGGATGGGATTGCAAGAGTACAATTAGATATGGTATGATGCGAATTGAGGTGAGCAAAGGAATGCGAATGAGAAAGAAGCCCAATTTGGAACCGCGGATGGCTAAGTGCTCCAATGTATTGATCGGAGAGCCGGAAGCGATGCGGGGACGCTGGCAGTCTCTGATGCCTCAGGCAGAAGCTCTTTATCTGGAGCTGGGTTGCGGAAAGGGCAGATTTACCGCTGAAACTGCTGCGCAGCATCCCCATGTCCTGTATATCGCGGTGGAGCGGGTACCGGATGCCATGGTGATTGCTATGGAACGGGTATGCGCTATGGGTCTGACCAACGTCTATTTTATTGATGGAGACGCGGCCAGGCTGACTGAACTCTTTGCTCCCAGTGAGGTGGACCGGATCTACATCAATTTTTGTGATCCCTGGCCAGGTAACCGCCACGCCAAGCGCCGCCTGACCCATACCGATTTTTTGATGCGGTACCGGCAGGTACTGTCCAGAAAAGGAGCGATCCACTTTAAGACCGACAACAAAGATCTTTTTGAGTGGTCTCTATTTCAGTTTCCCAAGGCTGGATTTATTCTGACGGAAGTGACCCGGAATTTGCATGCGGATGGGATCTGCGGCGTTATGACCGACTATGAGGAGAAATTTCATAGCATGGGCACCCCTATCAATCGCTGTGTTGGTACAGTTGGACCACTGCTGAAGCTGCCCAAACCCTCCTATCTGGAGCATTAGAATCAAATGCGCGGGATTGGCATGACCGAAAGGCTGCCGTTCCCGCGCGTTTTTTCTGCTGAGCAGGGAGGAAGTGCTGTATTGGGACAAGAAGCGATGAATAGAGTGGAACCGATGGAGGTGTGAACGTTATGATTCCTGCATGGCTTTTGCTAATGCTAAACCAGATGCTCTTTACCCTCCGCCTGTCCGGCGGCACCGGCTCCTTCCCCAAGCCCCTGTCGGCGGCGGAGGAGCGGCGCTGCCTGGAGCTGGCGGCGGAAGGGGACCTGGAGGCCCGGAACAAGCTCATTGAGCACAACCTGCGCCTTGTTGCACATATCGTCAAAAAATACTATACCCCCAACGGAGACCAGGACGATCTGATCTCCATCGGGACCATCGGGCTGATCAAGGGGATCAATACCTTTAAAGCGGACAAAAAGGTCCGTCTGGCCACCTATGCCTCCCGGTGTATTGAGAATGAGATCCTGATGTACTTCCGGTCCCAGCGGAAAAACCAGGGGGAGGTGTCCCTGTCCGACGCCATTGACGGGGAGGGGGAGGGGAACGCCCTGTCGCTGATGGACACCATCTGCGTGGACGACGACATGCTGGAGAATTTGGACACCAAGGACAGCTGCCGCCGGGTCCGTCAGTGCGTATCGGAGGTACTGGATCAGCGGGAAGTATTGATCGTTACTCTTCGCTACGGCCTCAGCGGCAAACGGCCCCTGACTCAGCGGGAGGTAGCCGCACAGTGCGGTATCTCGCGATCCTATGTATCGCGCCGCCACTAATGTAAGTTGAACCAGGAAAGCCTTGTGGGACAAGGGTTTCCGGGTTTGGCTTGTGTCTGGGGTAGCACCGCGCTTATTGTAAGTGATGGTAGATTAAGGGAAATAAGCGGCTGTTCATCAATATTTGCCTAATTTAACCCAGCTAAAATCCGATTTGCCATCGCCGCAGACACTCTGCACATTCCCCTCACATCAGCGGTAATTAGGTCCAGTGAAGCATTGCCTTATCAATCTTTGCATCGCTCATTTCATCACTCATTTTAATCGCCTCTATGAGCGATGCTTCATAAGAACTGAACCGGGGCGGGATCGGGCACCGGGAAACCGATTGTGAACACCTTTTGGTGGCCACATCGAAAAAACAGATTGCCTCAGTATTTGAATAAAATAAAAGATACGCCACATAGGTAAAAAAATACCCTATGTTTGTGGCGTATTTTTTTATACTGGATTGACCAAATAAATAATATATGGTATAATATACATGTGAAACAGTTCTCTAATTCTTCAGTTCTTGGGGTCTTGGGTGCTCAGGAACTCAAGAAACCCATAAAGACAGGGGGCGGATTCTATTATGTCAGTTAAACCTGAAGCTGTGATCTATACCGATGGTGCATGTCTGGTTGACACTCCCCACGGCTAAAGCCGGGGGATTCTCGGTTCGCCCACCACAGCCTGCATCGGCGAGGTCTTACACAGTGTCCCCGAGCGTATGGGTTCGGGCGTGTCCCG
>NZ_JACJLC010000200.1 GCF_016901955.1 Pseudoflavonifractor phocaeensis | reverse complement strand
GACATCTTCAAGCACGACCTCGTCGCCGGGAGCTTTATCCCTCCAGCGGATATTCGCCAGCTTCGGGATTTGGTACGTTACCGCTGGAAACTCACCAACTTCACTACCGGCGAGAAAAACCGGGCGCAAAACTGCTTGACGGTCTCCAATTTCAAACTGGATGATGTGTTCTCGGACGTGTTTGGTAAAGCCGCCTCTGCAATCACGGCCAGGATTTTGGAAAACCCCGCGGCAAAAATCTCGGATGTTTCCAGCTTTCGCACGAAGCGTATGAAAGCAACTGACGAAGAAATCCTTGCTGCTGTGGACGGAGAGATGTGTGCTGAACAGGCTGAAAAGCTCCGCATCATCCGTTCCCACATGGACAGCCTGGAACGGTGCAAGCTCAATCTGGAATCCCTGATCCTGTCCACCGCTGAGAAGTACCTTCCCCATCTCAACCTTGTTATGACGGCGCCGGGTATCCAATCCTTTTCCGCTATCGGCATCATCTCGGAAATCGGAGTGGATATGTCCGTGTTCCCCACCTCGAAGCACCTATGCTCCTGGGCTGGTCTTACGCCGCAGAACAACGAGAGTGCCGGGAAGAAGAAAACTACCAGAATCGGCCGGGCCGGAGCCTATATCAAGCCGCTGCTTGTTCAGTGCTCTCTTAATGCGATCCGTGCCAAGCAATTCCCGGAGGTTCGAAACCGCTATCTTGCGCTCAAGAAACGCAGAGGGCACAAAAAAGCAATTATCGCCATTGCCAGAATGCTCCTAACAGCTATCTACAATATGCTCAGGAAGAATGAGCCGTACAATTCCGAACTCTACCGCAAGAGCGATCGTCCACCTGCACACCGTGAGGTTTCCGTGGAGGAAGCCTTCTTTATCCTTCAGCGGCAGGGGTATTTGGTCACTGCTCCATCCACCGCTTAGACTTTAAGCATATCTGCATTCTTCGCCCGCTCTTAGGGGGCTTGGTTTTGTGCGTCCTTTTTCGGAATGGTACTTAGATTACAATGTTTCAACCTT
>NZ_JACJLC010000199.1 GCF_016901955.1 Pseudoflavonifractor phocaeensis | reverse complement strand
GCCGCCATGGGCATAAGGCTCAGCAGCATACACAGGGCAAGCAACACGCCCCATATGCGTTTGGTAATGGTTTTTGTTGTTTGCATAAGAACATCTCCTTTATGTTTTCTTTTTTTTAGTCGATTGCAAAACCCAAAATTTTTAGGTTTTATGCGACTTTTTTCACTTAAAATATAATGAAATCCCTCCATATATATAACAAAAACATTCAAAAACCCCAAAAAGGAGAGAATTTCATGCGTAATAATTTTTCGCAAATATCTTTATTCGATATTTACTCTGATATTTCCGATGCTATTGAGGAGCGCGATCTCTCATTCTTTGATCTGCTCGACGAGCATCTCGATCTCGGCTCTCTTATTCCTGATGAGTTCTACAGAGCCTTTTATAAATTCCGGCAGAAAACGCATTTACTCTCTTGAGAGCTTCATTCGCTTTTTCATTCTGCAAAAAATTATCGGCATCGATACTGATTCCGCTATGCTCCGCACCCTTTCACTCAGTAAAGAGCTTCGTGATTTCTGCGGCTTCGTTAAAGTCCCCGATGCTTCTAAAATCACTCTCTTTAAACAGCAGTTTTGTGATCATCTTGCCGATTTCTTTCATCGTCTTGTCGATATCACTGAACCTATTTGCCGTGAGCTTGACGATAGGAAAGCTGATTATCTCGTCTTTGATACTACCGGCTTTGAGTTACCTGTTGCTGAGAATAATCCAAAATTCTTTAATACCAAACTCAAGCAGGCTAAAGCTTTGCATAAGTCACAGCCTAACTTTAACCCTTATGCCGGCGTGTATTCTTTTCTGCCCGATACCGCTAATAAGTGTATCAATGCAAAACAGCAATATATCAACGGGCATTTTTGCTATGCCGTTAAAGCCGCCATCGTTACCAACGGTCTCGGTATCCCAAGACACATTCAAATCTTCGATGATGACTTTAAAGCCGCTCATCCCGATATTGTTGAAGCTAAAACCGACAACCCTGATATTGATAAGGAAATCAGCGATTCTACTGCCTTA
>NZ_JACJLC010000198.1 GCF_016901955.1 Pseudoflavonifractor phocaeensis | reverse complement strand
GGCAACACCGCACAGAAAAGTAAGCGTGATACAGCCCGACATGATATAATAAAAACATGGATAAACAGATGACAATGTCTGCGCTTAGTGATGAGCTGGCGCAGGTGCGGACAAAGAAGAAAGAATTTCTTGCTCAGATCGAGCGGATCGTCCCGTGGAAGGAATGGCTAGCGCTGATTCAGCCGTGCTATTATAAAGGAGAGCGCGGCAACAAACCCTATCCGCTGGAGACCATGCTGCGGCTGTATCTGCTGCAAAATCTGTATGACCTGAGCGACGAAGCAACAGCGGCAGAAGCAATCGACAGCCGTGCGTTTTCGGATTTCTGTGGCGTTGATTCAAGCAACCAGGTGCCGAATGGGGATACCATTGGCCGTTTCCGGAACCTGCTGGTGAAAAACGGATTGCAGAAGAAGCTGTTCACGCAGGTCGTGGCTGCACTGACGGAACAGGGTCTTATCCTGAAAAAGGGAACGATTGTTGATTCCACCATCATTTCCGCGCCCTCCTCCACCAAGAACAAGGAGAAGAAGCGGGATCCGGATGCACATCAGGTCAAGAAGGGCAACACATGGCACTTTGGCTATAAAGCGCATATCGGCGTAGATAAGGACAGCGGACTGGTCCACACAGTGGAGGCGACACCCGCCAATGTTCATGACGTGTCGCAGACTTCGTCACTGCTGACCGGTGAGGAAGAGGTCGTTTACGGTGACAGCGGCTATCTCGGCGCCGGCAAGCGTGAGGACGCAATCGTTCGGAATAAATCCGGCCGCAAAATCAAATACAAAATCAACCGTCGTCCATCCCAGCTAAAGAAACTGAGTAAAAGCGGCCAGTACGCGGCCAAGAAAGCGGAACACGCAAAATCTTCTGTCCGTGCGAAGGTGGAGCACGTATTTGGTGTCGTCAAAAAACAACTGCGGTTTCGGAAAACGCGATACCGAGGGCTCGAAAAGCAGCGAGCCAAATTCAATATCATATTCGCGTTAGCGAATCTGCTTCTGGCTGACAGGCCCTGCCTGGCGGCTTGAATCCGTATGCCTTCTGCGAGAATTCTAAACACAAACCGTTCTGCCAAAAGCTATGTCTTGGCAGGACGGTTCTTTTTGCCTTATTATGCGGTGTTGCC
>NZ_JACJLC010000197.1 GCF_016901955.1 Pseudoflavonifractor phocaeensis | reverse complement strand
GGCTTGAATCCGTATGCCTTCTGCGAGAATTCTAAACACAAACCGTTCTGCCAAAAGCTATGTCTTGGCAGGACGGTTCTTTTTGCCTTATTATGCGGTGTTGCCTTAGATTTCCACGAACGGAGAAATCACGGTTGGTCAAATTTTCTAACTTCTGTGTCGTTGCCCTGGTATACCGGCGCACCTGGCAATCAATTTCATCCAGATACTCCGACTCAATGCTGTCATAACAGTCCTTTACCTCAAAAATTTTTTGCATCAGATCCCGTCGACAGTCTGCCAGTGCGGCGCCCCGGCGATCCTGTAACGCAGCGTTGGCAAGAGCTGTCAACAGCGCATCATCTTCGGCCCAGTTTGTAAGGATCGTCTGGATTGGAACCCTGTATTTTGGAACCGAATCCTTGATTTTCAGTGGCCGAATATAGGCCTCTACCACTTTCTGCCCAAAATCATCAAAATGTGAGGCCAGAACATCATTCACTTCCTGCATCTTAATTTGCAATTGAAAGAAATGCTTTACATTGTGATAGACCATTTGCAGCAGCTGGAGCAGTGCCTGGGTATTATCATAGGCATTGTAAACCGCCGCCATCTTGTCATAGATGCTGCCACTCTCATCGGCCACTTTTAGGGTGGAGTAGGTGCTGAACACATAGGAATAGCCGCGAATGGGACTGTCATCCCGTAGTTGATGGAACAGCTTCAGAAGGGAGCTGCTGTAGCTAGGAACTGTAATATATTCATTAAAGTCCTCACTGCGCTCTTTTTCGAACCAACCTTTGCTGTATAATTTACGAATTAGAAATCTGGCGCGGCCCGAAATATCCCGCAGTTCTTCCTCATCAATGTCCTCCCCCTCGAATGTGGCATCGGCCAGCTGCTGCTCCAATTTGCTGCGAAGCATGGAGTAAAAGGTGTTCTCTGGAATTTTTAAATTGTCTCGGTATGCTTCCCAAAGCACATCAAGTGCGTCGGCATACAGTGCACGATTCGGCGAGGCCAAAATGGAAAATAAATCAGTTGGGATACGCTCAAACAGGTTCATCGCAGTCCCTCTCTTATAGGAGATGTTTATGTGAATACGCCGCCTGAAACGGTGCCTTTAGACCGCACGAATGGTGCACCCAGACCGCTGAAATGGTGCATGGTCACCGCAGCCATGGTGCATTGACAGGATGGCCACT
>NZ_JACJLC010000196.1 GCF_016901955.1 Pseudoflavonifractor phocaeensis | reverse complement strand
CTGGCGCTGGAGACGAGCCAGTTTACGGATGCTCTTAGTCAGAAACTTGTGGTTTGGATACTCTACTCCATTGGAGGTGACTGCAAATGATTTAAGGCCCATATCGAGGCCAACAACGGCCCCGGTGCTGGGTAGAGTCTCAATGTCCACATCGGTACAGCAGAGGGCAACGAAGTATTTCCCACTGGGACTCTGCGATACGGTGGCAGATAGAATACGCCCCATGACCTCTTTCGAGACACGGCACTTCACAAGGCCGAGCTTCGGCAGTTGGACCGCTTTTTCCAACACCTTGATGTTCGTGCCCACACACTTACTTTTGTAGGATTGGCGGCGGTCCTTTCTACTCTTGAACCGGGGATAGCCGGGCTTTTCACCGCACTTTACACGACGAAAGAAATTTTGGAAGGCTGCGTCCAAATCCTGGATGGCTGCTTGCAGCGAGGTCGAATCGGCTTCTTTTAACCACGGCAGTTCTTGCTTCATGGTAGTTAACGCTTTGTCCTGCTGGAACCGTGTTGGGGCTTTCCCTGCCTCTTTGTATTGCTCCTGCTTCTGCGCAAGAAAATGATTATACACATATCGGCAGCAGCCAAAGTTGCGGGCTATTTGGTTCCTCTGCGCATTGGTCGGATATAAGCGGAATTTATAGGAGTATTCCATTGTCTTACCCCGCTTTACACATTCTTCTGGTTTTCGATGTACTGCTTGATGACAGATAGAGGCGCACCGCCCACGGTAGAAACAAAATACGAGTTAGTCCAGAGTGTCGGCAGCCGAGTAGTCAGCCAGGGAAACTCCTGCCTCAAAATCCGAGAAGTCCGTCCCTTTATCCGTTTCACAGCCTTGTGGATGCCAAATTGAGGGTCTACCTCCACGAGCAAATGCACATGGTCTGACATAATTTCCATCTCAATGATGTCGATGCGGTATTCATGACAAACTTCTTCTATAAGGGCTTTCAGCCGTACATCAACACCATTGGCCAAGACTTTACGTCGATATTTTGGACACCAGACCACATGATATTTGCAGGAGTACACCACATTGTTATTGCTCTTATATTCCATAGGAACATTATACAGCTATTCGCTATATACTGCAAGATGATATCCTAACTGACGAGGGAATAAGGTGTGCCTTATATCCCCATGCCTAAAAGGCAGGGGCTTTACGGCACGTTTGGTAAT
>NZ_JACJLC010000195.1 GCF_016901955.1 Pseudoflavonifractor phocaeensis | reverse complement strand
GCTGGCGAATCTTTTTCTCCAGTCTGTTTTGTTATGCTCTTTTTCAGTCACACAAATTTTGCGGGACTTTTTTCATTTCAACTATTGACTTTTATTGCAGGACTCATTTTTCTGTAATCAGTATACCACAATAACACCGCATGTACAACTTTTAAGGGGCCGGTTACGCTGCGCCAAACGGTTATAATTCTGACGCTTTGATGCTCTGGGTCAAAACAAATAATCAACCTATTCCCCTGCTGTTATTCAAATTTCAGCATTCTGTAAACAAAGTATTAACTTTATTCTCGGATGATTGATTTTGCAAGATCGTATGATATGATGTCAACAGACAACTTTTTCAATCGGAGGATGCCATGGCTTACGAGGCGTTTGAGATAGATGACATAGGTATAGAGCAGATCGTGTGCGCAGACGATCCAACGCTCGATCCCTATAAGGTTTATCGCTGCAGCGGTACGGACAGGAACGGAAAAAGATGCCTCTGCCCTGTGCACCTGGTGCTGGGATCGGAGCGCGTAAGCCCCCACTTTCGTCAGGCATTTCAGGATCAAAAACACATCAGCGGCTGCAGCCATGCAGAGGAGTCTCCCTACCATCAGATCATGCATCTGGATCTGTCAGGCCAGGGATGGGCTGAGGAGGATCTTTTAGATATCGGTTCCCGGGATGACACGGAATCACGGCGTAAGGATAAGCAGCTGCCGCAGAACGATCCGGACAACCAGGACCGGCGGGAGGAACGGGACACCGGAGATGACAATCGTCCGCTGCAAGTAGTACACAAAAAACCCACCAATATACGGCAGCTCTACCTGATCCTCAGCTTGCCCGAAGTCATGGCTTACGCCGGGCACAAAATCGTGGAGTTGTTGGTGAGTAGCAAGACCATCCAGTATCACCGAAACCATTTGCCCATGAAGGACGGCGTCAAACTGGTGGTTGCCGAAGCGTGCTTTGCCAAGGATATGATCCCGCCGGGCCGCAATACAGTTCTGATGCAGGATCCCTACTGGAAGGAGGGCGGCAAAAAGGTCAGCGAAGAAAAACGCATCCGCTATGTGATCCAGGTCACCAATGCACAGCACGACTCCATCCATCAGCTGCTCAAAGACGCCAAGGGAAAGCGGTATCTGATCCTGGGCGACTGGAGGTAGTGTGAAAGCAGGTAACGGTTCAGGACAGATGAAAAAGGGTGCACGAAACCGGCCCTGCCAACATCGAAGTTTTCAGGGCAAAAGGCAAAAGAGAAGAAGCTGTCAG
>NZ_JACJLC010000194.1 GCF_016901955.1 Pseudoflavonifractor phocaeensis | reverse complement strand
CAGCTTCCACAATTCGTCACTTACCAGCTTCTTGGGCATTTTCTTCACCCCCTACTGGTATTTTACACCATATTTCGATATTTGTCAGGTTTTGTTAGGTGCTCTAAGCTGAAAAACCGGATTTTGACTGTGGCCGATGAAAATGACCTGCCGCTTCGGTTCAAACTCAAAAACATCACTGTAAATCGGAGAAACGTCGGGTGCTCTGGGTTTGTCACGAACATCCAGACAGGGTCCTGTGTCTATGTGAACACCGAACACTCTGCCTACGCTCCCATGAGCGATAAGGTACTGTACCGATATGCTCGTGATGAAAAAGATTTCAGCAGCAGCGGCCTGAAAAACGGCTGGAATAATTTCTGTTTGGATTCTGAGCTGGCAGACAATGTGGTGAAGTTGCTCCGTGAGGGATGCGGAATTTCTCTGTGAGCTGAATAAAGCCCGCCAGCAAGGCGGAGCACGAACAAGGAGCTATCTTATGGGTATTATGCTTGGGAATCTGTCCGTGAAGGACATCGAAGCACGTCTTGGAGTCACATTTTCTTCCGAGGATGTTGCCGCCCTGCAAGAGACAAGGCAGGAAAATGTCAGTATTCCGCTTGAAAGTGGAAAGTGGCATTGCTATGATATCCCCTTCATGTTTATGACGGCCACCAAAGAGGATGCCGTGAAATTCGTGGGCATCTTTGAAAAATATACCGCCCCAATGAGGGGCAGTTTCCAGATTGGATTTTTACATTGAAGAAAGGGGGTCCGGGCGGCTACAGTGTATGAAGCCGCTTAAAATCACGATGGATCAGGGAAAGTGCCATGTGCTTGAGAGCTGCGGCTTACAGCAGGACGGCAACCACGCCATTTACGGCGACTATGTGTTCACCGTGGAACCGAATGTTTTTGCGCTAGACCGGCTGACTGTTTGGATAAGCAAGCGTGGCTATTTCCGCGCTTTCTATTGCTTCGGGATGGCCAGGTCTGCTTTGGAGTCGGAGCTGATGTATCAGCTTGGTGACAAAAACCGGCTGGAATCGTACATCAGAATGTTTGATTCTCTGACCGAAAATTCGCCGAGCAAGCCCCTTGCTTTAGCTATGGGGTAAGCGGCGCTGTGGCAGGCTTTCATTGAAGAAACATCCGCTATATGGTACAGTATTGTTAGAAATGAGTCCTGCAATAAAAGTCAATAGTTGAAATGAAAAAAGTCCCGCAAAATTTGTGTGACTGAAAAAGAGCATAACAAAACAGACTGGAGAAAAAGATTCGCCAGC
>NZ_JACJLC010000193.1 GCF_016901955.1 Pseudoflavonifractor phocaeensis | reverse complement strand
CTGCGCCAGCTCATCACTAAGCGCAGACATTGTCATCTGTTTATCCATGTTTTTATTATATCATGTCGGGCTGTATCACGCTTACTTTTCTGTGCGGTGTTGCCCTAAACTATCTTCTGAATGCACTGGGAGGAAAACATCGAGATTCCGAGCTGGTGGACCGGATTCAGCCCGCATTTCAGATCTATGAACAATCTTTCCTTTCTGATAAGAGCCTTTGGTATCGCAAGCGCCCCGGAAAACGAACGAAGACGGCTCCGGTGCTGATCGAGGAAACGGAGCTGGATGCAGCGGCAGAGGCACAGGCGTTGGAATTGCTTCGATCAGAGTATGGCCGGTCTGCCATTGCGGCATACGTGGAAAAATGGCTGGATGATCGCGGCATCTGCTATTCTAAAGACATGGGGCTGTCGGATGATCGGGCCTATATTATGAGTATGCTGGCTGTGCTCACTGGCCGAGATCCCGAGGCGGACTTTGTGGTCCGAGAGCTAGAAGGGACATTTACCGAAAACGCATACACCATTCCACAGCTTCAAATTACGCGCAAGGAGGGGAAGAAATGAGTTTTGAGTGGCTCAGTACAGCGACCCAAAAAGATCTTGACCGCTTTAAGTCCATTTGCAATCAACTCCTCAGCCGCACTTATGTAGTAAGAACCGTGTATCAACCAGGGGTGGGACGGGTCAATAATCCGGACTATGTGTTTCTTTCTGCCCACTTTGAGGCGATACAGGAGTATCTGGCCTTTTTGGATTGGGATCTACGCAAGGACGATTTGAACGGGTATTATTATGTTCTGAACACGGACGAGGCCAATCGTTGCAATCTGAATAAGAAAGAAACTGCTATGCTGCTGGCGATTCGTATGCTCTATGAGGAAAATCTGGAGCGACTTGGATTAGAGCAGGATGCCGTCTGTTCTGTTCGGGACCTTTTAGAAAAAGTAGTGACAGACTATGCCATCTTACCGGCAAAGCCCAACATGGATGAGGTAAAGCGGGCACTTACGGTGCTGGATAACCACTCGGTGATTCAGCGAATCGAGGGAAAATACAACCAGGGCAGTTGTAAATTCGCCATATTGCCCACGGTTTTATCTGCGGTTTCTAGTGAAAAACTGAATGCCATTGTATCGGTATTAAGAAAGGAGGAGGAAAGTGAAGAAGCTGAAGAAGATTCTGCTGATTAACTGGCTCTATTTTAGGCCTTGTTTGAAAAATAAAAGTTGCACAATAGAAGCAATAGTATAAAATTAAGAGCATGAAACGATATGAATTAACAAAAGAACAATGGGAACGTGTAAAGCCAC
>NZ_JACJLC010000192.1 GCF_016901955.1 Pseudoflavonifractor phocaeensis | reverse complement strand
GTGTTAGCGTCGGGAGTTCACAGCCACATTTTGTCGGGAGTATCGAACCAATTATTGTCGGAAACGTGCGAGCCAATGGATTAAAGTACAAGATGCCAACAACCCAGATCTGTAGTCTGTAATTTGTTATTCTTGCGCTGCTACCGGCTCAACAGCAGGCACTTTTCCGGTCTGCAAAGATACTGTCTCCAGCTTCTTTCCACGGAAGCTCTCTCCACGCAGCTTGAATACGGTAGCATCATCAAAGATGCGGTCCAGGGTGCACAGCAGCGTGGCGTCTTCTTCAAAATCCTCCCGCCATAGCGCTGGATTCTTGTTGCTGGTAAAGATCATGTTGAAGTTGCCCTCTTTATTGTACCTCCGGTCAATCAGGTCAAAGAAAAGGCGTGTATTTTCCTTGTCAAAGGCACAGTGGCCAATCTCGTCAATAATCAGACAGGAAGGCCGCACCAGACCGCTGAGGCAGGAGTCGGTCTTGCCGGAGCGTCTTGCAGTCGTAAACCGGTCTCGCAGCTCAGAGGCCTTAATGAAGTAAGTTTTCAGCCCGTGCTGGCAGCAGGCATAGCCAAAGGCCTGGGCTAAGTGGGTTTTCCCCGTACCGGCCGGTCCAATGAAGGCCAGGTTACGGTGGGAATAGATGGCGTTCAGTGAGGGCAGGACCCGCAGCCGTTCTACATCCTTTCCCTTGAGCAACGAAAAGTCAAAGTTTTCAAAGGTTTTGGGTGCCTTTGTGGGAAGGCGGCTCATTTTCAGCAGTGTCTGGATCGTAGTCTGCTGCTTTTTTTCGCTGAGGTAAGAGAAAACTGCCCGCACTGCGTCCATCCCACTCTCTGAGAGTTCCTGGTCTTCTGCAAACTGAGCAAATTCCTCTGCCGAGAGGTCCAGCTTCAGGACAGAGGCAAACACCTCAACCTGTTCAAAAATCGTCTCGTTCATACTGGCTCCTCCCCGTCAAAGTCAAATTTGGCAAAGGAGAGATCACTGGACGGCATAGAAAGCTGCTGGATCTGTGTCTGTACAGGAGCAGTTGGAAATTCCTCCGGCTGTACCAGTGCTTCGTATTGGCCCTCACAGAAGCTGTCCCTGCGGCTCCAGGTCACATCATGAGTGGCAAGGAGTGCTTTCAGATCTGCTGAATAGATGTACAATGTATCTCCGCTGCGCTCTACCCTGGTCGTAGCACCGGGATAACTGTACGGCACCCCGAAACGGCGGCCCTCGTAATTGACAAACCCGTCAAAGGAAATCCGGCGCTCCGGGCAGAGATAGAGCCGCACTGACTCCGTCTCTGGCAGAGTGCGCAGCTGTTCTCTGCATACCACTCCGTGGATCTGCTG
>NZ_JACJLC010000191.1 GCF_016901955.1 Pseudoflavonifractor phocaeensis | reverse complement strand
GCGGGGAAGTCCAGGGTGACCGGGACGACCACCCGCTTTTTTTCGCGGCGCTGGGCCTCCAGCAGCCGCTGCCGCTCCTGTTCCAGCCGGGCCAGAGACCGGCGCAGATAGGCGGGAGGAATGTCCTCGCTCTCTGAAAAGGCGTCGACGAGCCGATCCGCCCGGCGGTCCAGCTCCTCCAGCTGGCCGGCGTAGACGTCCCGTTCCACGATTTCCGGCGCCTCGTTTGGACACTCCGCCATCATGCGAATAATCTCATTGGAGGCGGTCTCCTCCAACTCCGACAGCTTGACATGGATACTGGCATCGCACTTGGACACGTTATACCGCCCGCTGCAGGCCAGCCATCGGTGCTCCTGGTCGGCGATCACCTTCAGGCTATAGCCGCATTTGGCGCACTTCAAAAGCCCGGTCAGCCAGGTATAGGTCCCTTTTCCGCTGTTGCCCAGCTGCCGGTTACGGTCCAGCTTGGACTGGCACCGGAGCCACAGATCCGCAGGGATCAGCCCCGTGTGGTTCATTACGGAGGCGGTATGGTCCTTGATGTCAGTATATTTTCGGTCGGAGGCTTTGCGCTTGCCCACCAGTGAGATCCCGTGCACTCCGTCAAAGGCCTGGGGCGGAGAAACCACATTGACCCCCTTGCCCAAAAAGTAAAGCCGAACCTGTTCGTCCGCCATGACGTAGGCGGGATTGTGCAGCAGCCGCGACAGGGTCACATTGTCCCAGGTCTCCCGCCGGGGGGCGGGGATCTTTTCCTGATTGAGCTGCTTTGCCAGCTTGCCCAGCGACATTTCTTCCTGGTCATACCCCTGAAAAATACGCCGGACTACCTCTGCCGTATCGGCGGCAACCAGGCAGGGGATTTTTCGCCCGTCGTCGGTCTCTGCTCGTCCGAGCTGAAAGCCGTAGGGGGCCGGACCGCCCGGCCAGGCCCCCAACGAGATCCGCCTGTAGTAATTGTCGGTCACACGCTCGGAAATGGTCTCCCGCTCCAGCTGGGCAAAGACCATAATGATGTGGAGCATGGCCCGCCCCATGGGGGTGGTGGTGTCAAAGTTTTCGCTGACGGAGACAAACTCCACCTCATACTCCTGGAGGATTTCCCACAGCCGGCCGAAGTCGGCCACCGAGCGGGAAAAGCGGTCCAGACGGTATACGTAAAGCGTTCCGATCTTGTTGCTCTCGATGTCCTTCAGCAGGCGGATAAAATCCGGGCGATTGGTGTTTTTTCCGGAATATCCCGCGTCCTGGTAGACCTTCACCTCCCCGCCCGCCGCCTTGCGGCACAGGTCCAGCTGGCCGCTGATGGAAAGGCTGTCCTTTTTCAGCAGGGACTGGCGGGCATAGGCCGC